>JBJKRM010000152.1:0-8378 GCA_046704685.1 Rhizomicrobium sp. | reverse complement strand
CGAGGGCGAAGCCGTCCGAGGTGGTGAACACCTTGGCGTCGACGATCGATCCGCCGGCGGCGGCGATGGCGCCGGTGACCTGGGCGAAGAAGCCTGGATGGTCCGGCGTGTAGACCGTGACCTCGCTCACCGCGCGGAAGGCGTTGGAGGCCGAGTCCAGCGACAGCAAATTCCCCTTGGCGTCGGCAGCGGCCATCATGCGGGCGTGGCGCTCATGGGTCTCGGCATCGAGCGTCAGCCAGTAGGCATCGTAATGGCGGGCGATCTGACGCTCGCGCTCGGCCTCGGGCATGTCCATGATGCGCTGTTCGAGCGCCGCCTTGGCGTCGTCGACGCGGGCCGAATGCGACTTCACCGTGTCGCCGCCGGAGATCAGCGATTCCGCCTCGAAATAAAGCTCACGCAGCAGCTGGCCCTTCCAGCCGTTCCACACGCCGGGCCCGACGGCCCGGATGTCGGCCACGGTGAGGACGAGCAGGAGGCGCAGCATTTCCGGCGACTGCACCACGGTGACGAAATCGCGGACCGTCTTGGGATCGGCAATGTCGCGGCGCTGCGCCGTGTCGCTCATCACCAGATGGTTCTCCACCAGCCAGGCGACGGCGTTGGTGTCTTCCTCGGAGAGCCCCCAGCGCGGGCAGAGGTGGTGCGCGATCTGGCCGCCCACCTCGGAGTGGTCGCCGGGCATGCCCTTGGCGATGTCGTGCAGCAGCATGGCGCAGTACAGCACCTCGCGCGAGCGGATGCGGCTGGTGATGTCATGGGCGATGGGGTGCTCGTCCTTGAGGTCGCCATGCTCGATCGCCGAGACGTTGCCGACCGCACGGATCAGGTGCTCATCGACCGTGTAGTGGTGGTACATGTTGAACTGCATCAGCGCCACGACGCGGCCGAACTCCGGAACGAAACGCCCCAGCACGCCGGACTCGTTCATGCGCTTGAGCGCCTTCTCCGGATCGTTGTGCGAGCAGAGGCATTCGAGGAACAGCCGGTTGGCCTCCGGATCGGCGCGCAGCTTGTCGTCGATCAGGTCCAGCGAGCGGGTGATGGTGCGCATCGCATCGGGATGGATGCCGACGCCCTTGGCGTCCGCGGTGTGATAGATGCGCAAGAGGTTGACCGGATCCTTCTCAAAGGCATCCGCCTGGGCGTTGAGGCGGCCGGTGTCGACGAAGAAATCGTCGCTGGTGTTGCGCAGCTTCAGGAAGCCCGGAACGATGCGGGAAATGCTGCGGCGGCGCTTGTGGTTCTGCACTTCCAGCGCCTTGCAGAAAATGCGCGTCAGCCCGCCGACATCCTTGGCCACCAGGAAGTAGGCGCGCATGAAATTCTCCACCGCCGCGCGCTGGTTCTCGTCGGTGTAGCCCATCTGGGCAGCGACGCCGGGTTGGGCGTCGAACGACAGGCGCTCCTCGGCCCGCCCCATCAGATAATGCAGCCGCACGCGAACGTCCCACAGGAAGGCCTCGGCCTGCTGGAAGGTCTTGTATTCGTCCTTGGTGAAGACGTCGTGCCGCACCAGATCGGCGGCGTCGTAGACGTGATAGAGGTACTTGCCGATCCAGTAGAGGGTCTGCAGGTCGCGCAAGCCGCCTTTGCCCTCCTTGATATTGGGTTCGACCAGATAGCGGCTCTCGCCCTGATGCTGGTGGCGGGCTTCGCGCTCGGCCATCTTGGCTTCGACGAAATCCTGCCCCGATCCGGTGGCGATCTCGCTCCAGAACATCTTGCGCAGGGAATCGTAGAGCGCCAGGTCGCCCCACAGATAGCGCGCCTCCAACAGGGGGGTGCGGATGGTGATGTCCTGCTTGGCCAGCCGCACGCATTCGGGCAGCGAACGGGTGGCGTGGCCGACCTTCAGCCCGAGGTCCCACAGCATGTAAAGGATGAACTCGATCACCCGCTCGTCCCATTGCGTCGGCTTGTAGGGGCGGATGAAAAGCAGATCGACGTCCGATCCCGGCGCCAGCTCGCCGCGGCCATAGCCGCCGGTGGCCACCACAGTGAGATGTTCGGTGTCGTCGCCGCGCGTCGGCGGATAGAACTCCCGGACCGCGAAGTCGTAGAGCACCTGAATGACGGAATCCTGGATGGCCGAGAGCTGGCGCGCCGCCTTGAGACCGTGCAGCCGGCCCGACATCACCTGGTCCTTGACCCGGCCGCGGGCATTCTGGAAGGCGCCCTTGATGATGACGAGGGCTTCCTGGCGCAACTCGTCGCGCGAGGCGATGCGCGAGCCCAGGGCGTAGAGGTCTTGGCGCAGCACTTCGCCGTCGAGCGGCACGGTGCGCGGGTGTTTCTTGGCAGCACTCAACAGAATTCGTCCTCGGATGTTTGGGGCATCAAAAGCTGCCGGGATCGCAAAGGCAAGGCGGTCAGGCGCCGGGCTGGCGCGTCTGCGCCCTGGCCCAGGCGAGGTAGTCCTCATTGCCGGTTTCGATCGGCAACACCAGGAAGCAGGGTGTCGTGTAGGGGTGCAGCGGCCGGGCGGCGGCGATCACCGGATCGACCAGGGCGCGGCGGGTCTTGATAAAGGCGGCGATCTCCGGGCCGGTCTCGATCTGGCCCTGCCACTCATAGATGCTGGTCATCGGCGCCGTGAGGTTGACGCAGGCGGCGAGCTTGGAAGTGACCAAAGTTTGGGCAACCTTCCGGGCCGAGGCCTCATCGGGGAAGGTGGAGTAGATGAAGACGAATTCGCTCATGGGCCTTACTATAAGGCAGCTGGCAGGGGGGAGTGCAATCAATGCACGCGCGTTGCGCGGGCTGCTCAAAAGCTTCAAGCGGCCTAACAAAGAGATCTACGGTCGTCCGCCCTGCTATTCGAAATAAAACGAAACGGCGCGGGATTGCTCCCGCGCCGCTCGTTTATGTAGTCAAGTTTCCGAAGCTCAAACGAGCTTCAGATTCACGGCCTTGGGACCGCGCTTGTCGGCTTCGACGTCGAAGCTGACCTTCTGGCCCTCGTTGAGACCCCGGAGACCTGCGGCCTGAACGGCGGTCATGTGGACGAACACGTCCTTGCCGCCGCCTTCCGGCGCGATGAATCCGAAACCCTTTGTCGTGTTGAAGAACTTGACTTGACCAATGGTCATGACGGCTTTCTCCTGAAAGCATGTAGGTAAGTCCGCCGCGGACACCATGTCCGTTGCGTGTCAAAGTCGCACCATTTTTTCAGGAAAAGCGTCGTAGTCGTCACTCCAGGCCAACCCTCCCACGGGGAGCATCGCATGGGCGCGCTTGAAACTTGTCTCTGTGGCTTGCGCGGCCTCGACCCGACATCATTAGCCGAGCCCTGACTTTAAGGCAAGTCTGTGGCAAAGGGGGGCTTTACCGGCGCTCCTCCAGCGGGATATGGCCGGGCTGGGCCTTGACGCGGGAAATCCAGGCCGAAAGGGCCGGAAACTCGGACAAATCGAAGCCGCCGTCGCCTGCGCAATGCGTATAGCCGTAAAGGGCGATGTCGGCGATGGAGTAGGTGTTCCCGGCGAACCAGTCCTGCGCCTTCAAATGGCCTTCCATGACGCCCAAGGCGGCTCTGCCCTTGGCGTGCCATTGGGGAACCAGATGGAGCTTTTTCTCCAGCGCCTCGGGCTTGGCGAAGTGCAGCCAGTAGCGGGCCACGGCGATGTAGGGCTCGTGGCTGTATTGCTCGAAGAACATCCATTGCAGCATCCGGGCGCGATCCCAGCCGGCTTCTGGCTGCAGCCTGGTGCCTTCGCTCAGATGGAACAGGATGGCACCGGATTCCGGCAGCACGCGCCCGTCCTCGAATTCGAGCATCGGCACCTTGCCATTGGGATTGCGCGCGAGGAATTCCGGCGTGCGGGTGGCGCCGTCGTGCAGGGCGTAATCCTTGAGCGTCAGCTTCACGCCCGCTTGGCGCGCGGCAAGGCGCACCTTGTAGCAATTCCCGGACATGTGCATCTGGTGCAGAACCGGCATCGGCAACTCCCTCTTTGCTGGAGACGTTAACCGATGCCGTTATGCATGTGCCGTCTGGCGGATCCACATCGGCCGGCGCCGCCGGCGAGCCCCGCGCAAATGAATGCTTTGACAAAGTGTTATGCGGGGAAATAGTGCACTCGACGCTTTGCAGAGGCCTCAACGATGAAGGACGACGCTTCGGAATGCGCCGCCGCCAGGGACCTGCTCCGTCAAGGACGGGCAAGCGAAGCCGAGCAGGTCTTGCGAGCCGTTCTGGAAGGCAATCCACGCCATACCGGCGCGCTGTGCGATCTCGGCATCGCCCTTCTGCAGCAGAGGCGGACCGCTGACGCGGCCGTTCCGTTCGAGGCGGCGTTGTCTGCCGCTCCCGATCATTGGCCGGCCTTGGAAGCGCTCGGCAAGATATACTGCGACACCAACCGCCCCGAAGAGGCGCTGCGCAACCTCGATCGGTTGCTCGCCATCAAGCCTTCCACGGCGAACACGCCCCTTCATCACAGCTGGCGCGGCCAGGCGTTGATGCAGCTTGGCCGCCACGATGAAGCAGCGGCGGCCCTTGAACTGGCGATCTCGCTCCGGCCGGATTTGGCCAGCGCCTGGCAAAATCTCGGCATCGTCCAGGGCCTGCTTGGCCAGCCGGCGAAGGCGTTGCACTGTTTCGAAAGGCTGAGTGCGCTGCAGCCGCAGAATGCCGCCGTGTTCCATTTCCGTGGCATGGCGCTGGTCGAATTACGCCAATATGAAGCCGCGGTGGCCTGCTTCCGGGAAGCGCTGCGCCGCGATCCGAAATCCATCCAGTCCCTTCTTGCCATGGGGGAGCCCCTCAGCACCTTGGGACGCGATGCGGAAGCCCTCGCGGCCTATGACGCGGTGCTGAAAATCGATCCCGCCAATGCCAAGGCGGAACTTGGCCGTGGCGACATCCTGCAAATACTCGGCCGGATCGACGAAGCGATCGCCGCTTACGAACGGGCGATTTCGCTCGCGCCGCGCTGGGCCGCCGCCTACCGTCATCTTCTGCAGGTGAGGGACATCACCCGCGACAACGATCCGGTGCTGACATCATTGGAGGCGCTGCTGGTGGATTTGCCGGCGCTGCCCGACGATGAGGCCATCGCGCTGCATCTGGCACTGTCCAAGGCCTATCGCTATCTCGATCGCTACGCCGCCGCTTTCGAGCACCTCGAGAAAGGCACGCAGCTGAGACGACGCACCTTGGTCTACGACGAAGCGGTCGCGCTGGCCGAAATGCGCCGGGCGGCGGAGACGCTGACCGAAGACGTCATGCGAAACCTGGCCGCGGCGGGCGTTTCGTCCGATCTGCCGGTGTTCGTCCTGGGCATGCCGCGCACCGGCACGTCGCTGGTCGAACATATCCTGGCCAGCCACAGCAAGGTCGCCGGCATCGGGGAGTGCGAGGCGTTCGGCCGGCTTGCCCGGGTTCAGTTCGGCCCTCAGCTGGAAAAACTCGGTAGCGGCCTGTCCCGCGAAGCCATTCGGCAACTCGGCTCGGACTATGCGGCATATCTCAAAGCGAAAGGTGCAGGCGCTCTGCGTGTTGTCGACAAGACGTTGTTCAACTTCTCCCATGCGGGCCTGATCCATCTGGCGCTGCCCAATGCGCGCATCATCCATATGATCCGCGACCCGATGGATACCTGCTTTTCCTGCTATTCGCAGCTGTTCATGGGTTTTGCGACCTTCGCCTTCGACCTTGGCGAACTCGGCCGCTACTACAAGGCCTATACGGAGGTCATGGATCGCGGGCGGCGCGTGCTGCCCGCCGGAAGCATGCTGGAAATCCGCTACGAAGCGCTGGTGGAGGATTTCGAATCCGAGGTGCGGAGACTGATCGCTTTCTGCGGTCTGGAATGGGAGGACGCCTGCCTGCGTTTCTACGAGACCAGACGGGCGGTGCGCACGGCTAGCGCCGTGCAGGTGCGCCAACCGCTGTACAAGGATGCGGTGGGGCGTTGGAAGGCCTATGCGCAATGGCTCGAGCCCTTGCGCAAGGAGCTGGATGGTTAGCCGAAACGCGACGCCGTTATACGCACGTCATTTCTTTTTCCTGCCGTGCCGTCCCGGCGGGATGGTGCGGATGATGGTGCCGCAAGCGACGCGCGTGCCGGCGCCGCCGTCGGGCTGCGAAAGGTAGTCGTCGCCATTGGCGTGAACGATGATCGAGACGCCGTCGCGATCGAAAATCGACCGGGCGCCGTTGCCGAGCGTGATCGCCGTGCTGACGATCGAGGCGTGCAGCGTTCCATCGGCCGCCGCGAACTGGGTGGGAAGGTCGCCGGTGCGTGGTCCGCCCTTGGCGCGATAGCCGTGCAGGCGATTGGCATCGAAGCTGAACACCGGTCCTGCCGATGTGAACTGCGTGGCCGCATCGCATGACGCCGTGGTGTGCAACAGGATGGCGTGCGGGCCCGGCGTCAGCCCCTTGGCCTCGATCTCGATCAGCACGCCGTGATGGAGCGCCTGCAAATGGACGTGCCCGACGACATTGTGGTTGAGATCAATCAATTTGGCATTGGCTTCGGCGGCGGCTTGTGCCGGACCGCACACAGCCAAGGCCGTCATCAACGCAAACAGGCGCTTCATGCGAAGCCCCCCGGTTGCCGCGCTGCTATTGTGGCGGCATGCCCGGCTTTTGGATGCAGACAGAACGTCGCGACTCGCAGCCGTGGCTTGCGGCGCATCGGTTCACCGGCTTGGTTGTCTGCGAATGAGAACGGCACTCACAAATGATAGTGTGTTGCCTCTCCCACACATTGACTCCATAGGGCGCACAGGCGCGAAATTCACCATGTCACGGCAGAAGGCCGGGGGTGGGGCATGGAAAACGCATTCGGCAGAAGCCTGCGTGCGGGCATGGTTGCATCGTCGTTCGTGCTGGTTCTTGCGGGTTGCACCGAGACCGTCAATGAAGGCGTCACCGATTATCGCAAAGCGACGATCAGTGAGCAGTCCAAGCTGGGCGAGCCCACCGATATTTCCAAGAAATATGCCTTGTCCGATACCACGCCGTTCGAGGGCAACCGGCAGATCACCATCACCACGGGGCGGCGCTATTACGTCTCGCTGCTGCAGGCCTTCGTGGGGCCGGAGGCGCGCGTGGGCGGCACCAACTGGTTCGGCGAACACGAGCAGGTCGCGCTGGTGCTGCGGGTGCACGATTCCAACGACCGGGCGCGTCCCGGCCGGCTGGTGTTCTTCACCGACGATCTCAAGCTGGGCGGACAGTTTCTCAACTTCTCGAATCTGCTGACCATCGGCCCGACGCAATACCAGGGCGGCGTGATCACCATTGATGTCGACGAGGTTCACCTGCGCGGCACCACCAGCCATATCAAGGAGCTGTTGCAGGAACTGGCGGCGGAGCCCGACTGTGCGATCGGCAATCATGCCCCCGGCAGCGGCCATGACGTCTGCGACGACGGTCCCGCCGGTGTGTCTGACACGGCGCAATCGGCACTGGTCGGACCCGATGCCGGCAAGCGCCGCACCTGGCAGGCGCGCGAGCGCGATCTTTTCAACCTGATCGACAGCGACGGCTACTCGACCCGCTATACCCTGACCCTGTTGCCGGCCGGCGGTGTGGAAGGATTGCCTTATCCGCGCTTCGAAGCGGGCAACTATGTGCTGATGCGGCACGACAAACGCGACAACGCCTTCGAGTGGAACAGGCTGCAGCTCGACAACAACACCGGTCGGCTGATCTATGCCGCGCCGCGCGGCACACTGATCCCTCCCGGCCAGCAGAGTCCCAGAACGACCACCACGAGCGATGCCAATGGCGAGCTGGCGTCCCGCGATCCCTATTCTGATGCCGACCTCGCCTATCGCAGCCGCAAGGAGCAGTTTGAGGTGAGCGGAGGCCGTGCCGGCTATCAGGGGAAGAGTGGCGATTATCGGGAGCAGTCCTATGTCACCCTGCAGATCAACGCCCTGGACGAAGGCGGCCCGATCGCTCCGCCGCGCGTCCGGTCGGTGACGCAGGAAAAGGCGATCCGCACCCGAAAGGACGGGAGACGGTAAGGGCGAACCATTGAGGACGATGAAGAAGATCCTGACGGCCTGCGCGCCGCCTTCCCATGATCGGCCGCCATCGTCGCTGCCATGACTGCGGCAATGCCTGCGGCCGTGCCGCCCGGTTTTCCACAGGCTGGGACGCCGGGCCGGTTTCGAATCGTGCTTTAGTCCGCCGCGTGCCGTGGTTTCGAAATTCGCCCAATCTCGACATCAACCGCTTGGCGAACATCGGCATCGGGACAAGGGCATCGTAGTGGGGTCGGTTCATGACGGCGCGTTTGGAAGTCATCGTCGGGCCGATGTTTTCGGGAAAGACCGAGCGCCTCATCGCCAAGCTGCACCGCGCCCAATATGCCAAGAAGCGCGTGCGCATCATCAAGCCGGCGCACGACACC
>JBJKRM010000151.1:0-4006 GCA_046704685.1 Rhizomicrobium sp. | reverse complement strand
GCCGCAGGTGCTGCGCGTGAAGATGGCCACCTACTGAACAACGGGCGCGATAGACGCCGAACCATCTGGAGATGGAAATGACCAAGAGTAAATACCTGACCATCGTAGCGGCCGCTGTCGCCTTGGCGGTGACTGGCGCTTGTTCCTCTGAAACAGGGATGTTCTCGTTCTTCGCGCCCAAGCCGCCGCCTGCGGCTCCAGCGCCGGCGCCGGCCTGGCAGAAGACCGACACAGGTGTGATCATCAAGCCGACGGCCGGACCGGCCAAAGAAGTGCGCCTCGAAGTGATGACCGATGCGATCATTCGCGTCACTGCATCGCCGACGGAAACCATCGATCTGCCGAAAAGCCTGATGGTCAATGCGACGCCGGCCAAGGTGAAGTTCGACGTCTCCGCCGACGCCAACACGGTGACACTTAAGACCGATAAGGTGACCGCGCTGGTCTCGATCAAGACGGGCGAGGTGAAGTTCGAGCGGCCCGACGGCAAGGTCGTCCTGGCTGGGGCCAATGGCGGTCAGTTCACGCCCGTCAAAGTCGACGACAAGAAATTTTATGCCATCCGGCAGGAGTTCAATCGCGGCACGCATGAGGGCTTCTACGGCCTCGGTCAGCACCAGAATGGCCAGATGAACTACAACGGCCAGGATGTCACGCTCGCCCAGCACAATATGGATGTCGCCGTTCCGATGATCGTCTCGACGCGGAACTACGGCCTTCTGTGGGACAACTACTCCATCACCCGCTTCGGCTATCCTGCCGAATATCCGCCGATGTCGGCCGAGCTCACGCTCTACGACGCGAACGGCAAAAAGGGCGGCCTGACGGCGCGCTACACCGATCACGGCAAGCTGCTGGCGGAGCGCATCGAGTCCGATCCCAACTATCAATACATCGAGGACACCAAGAACTTCCCGCCGCAGGTGGCCAATCCGCACCATGTGCCGGTCGGCCCGGGCGACCCCGTTCCCACCAGCAAGACCCTCAAGGTCACCTGGGACGGCAGCATCGAGACCCAGAAGACCGGCATGCACAAGTTCCGCTTCTATGTCAGTGGCTACTTCAAGCTCTGGCTCAACGGCAAGCTGGTGATGAATGCTTGGCGCCAGGGCTGGCAGGGCTGGTACCGCGATCTCGACTACTACATGACCGCCGGAAAACCGGTGAAGTTCCATGCCGAATGGCGCAACGAGGGCAACGCCTATCTGCGCTTCCTCCACATCGATCCGATGCCCTATGCCGAGCGCCACGAGCTGTCGATGCATTCGGACGTGGCGAAAGCCATCGACTACTACTACATCGCCGGTTCGAATATGGATGATGTTGTGGCGGGTTACCGTCACCTGACCGGCAAGGCCGTGATGATGCCGGAATGGGCCTACGGCTTCTGGCAGAGCCGCCAGCGCTACGAGACCCAGAAGCAGCTGGTCAGCGTCTTCAAGAAGTATCGCCGGCTCAGGTTGCCGATCGACAACATCGTGCAGGACTGGCGCTATTGGCCCGATCCCAAATGGGGTTCGCACGACTTCGACAAGTCGCGCTACCCGGACCCCAAGAAGATGTTCGACGACATCCATGCCATGCACGGCCACCTGATGATCGTCATCTGGCCGAAGTTCTATGCAGGCATCAAGAACTTCAAGGAGTTCGACGAGAAAGGCCTGATGTACCGCTACGCGATCGATCAGGGCTACAAGGACTGGGTTGGGCCTGGCTATAAAAGCTCGAACTATGACGCCTATTCCAAGGAGGCGCGCGACATCTATTGGGACCAGATCCAGCCCAAGCTCGACGTGTTGGGGCCTGATGCCTGGTGGATGGACAACGACGAGCCCGACATCCATTCCAACATGCCGATCTCCGACCAGATCAAGATGCGCGATCCCAACGTGCTCGGCCCGGGCGCCGAGTACTACAACACCTATCCGCTCGAGCATGTCTGCGGCTTCTATCACCACTGGCATGCCGCTCACCCCAACAAGCGCACCTTCATCCTGACGCGCTCGGGATTCGGCGGGCTGCAGCGCTGCGAGGCGGCGGTGTGGAGCGGGGACATCGCCGCGCGCTGGAGCGACATGCGCGATCAGATTTCCGCCGGCGTCAACTTCTCGATGTCGGGAATTCCGAACTGGACCTTCGACATCGGCGGTTACACGATGGAAAACCGCTATGCCATGAAGCATCCCAAGCTGGCCGACAAGGCCGAATGGACCGAGCTTTACACCCGCTGGTTCGAGTTTGGGGCCTTCGTTCCGGTATTCCGCTCGCATGGCGAGCTGGTCAAGCGCGAGATCTACAATATCGCCAAGCCGGGATCGAAGATTTACAACATCCTCGCTTTGTATGACCGGCTGCGCTATCGCCTGCTGCCGTATATCTACACAATCGCTGCCAACACCTACTACCATTCCGGCACGATGATGCGCGGCCTGGTGATGGACTTCCCGAACGATAAAAAGGCTCGCGACATCAACGACGAGTACATGTTCGGGCCGGCCTTCCTGGTGGCGCCGGTCACCGAGTACAAGGCCCGCACACGGGCGGTGTACCTGCCGGCTGGCGTGCGGTGGTACGACTTCCAAACCGGGAAAGTCTATGATGGTGGTCAAACCGTCACCGTCCCGGCTCCGCTTAATCGCCTGCCTCTGTTCGTCAGGGAGGGCTCCATCATCCCGACCGGCCCGCGGTTGCAGTACACGGGGCAGAAGCCGGAAACGCCGATCACGCTCACGGTCTACACCGGCAAGGACGGCCACTTCGACATCTATGAGGACGACGGCACGTCCAATGACTATCAGAAGGGCGCCTTCTCGCGCATTCCCATCACGTGGTCGGAGGCTACGGGAACGCTCACGATTGGCGACCGTCAGGGTTCGTTCCCCGGCATGCTGAAAAACCGGGTATTCAACATCCGCTGGATTTCCGGGCCGACACGCAATGCGATCAATTACGAGGCCAAGCCGGACCGGACGGTTCGTTATTCGGGCGAAGCTGTTGAGGTGAAGAGGCCTTAGCAGACCGCCGGGATCGCCTGCACCGCACCGGTGCAGGCGATCGGGATGGCGCATCCAAGGCGAAACGCGCGGCTTGGCCGCTACGCGGCCGGTCGCTTATTCCGCTGAGATCTGGCTCTCGGACATGCGGCTTTCGACGATTGGCGGCTTCGCCGTCTGTTCCTGCGCGCTGCGGATCAGATCGAGCGCTTCGTACATCAGGTAGCGCATGGCTGCGTCTGCGCCGACGGCGTCGCCGATAATGATCGCGTCGGCGACTTTCTTGTGGTCGGCGACACTGGCCTGTTCCACGCCCTTGAAGTAATTGGTGGCGCGGATCGAGAAACGGCAGGCTGTATCGATCAGATCGCAGAGTTGCATGTAGAAGCGATTGCCGCTGGCGCGCATCACGGCGACATGGAAGGCGATGTCCGAGGTCAGCGGGTCATCATCGCCGTGCTCGGCGGCGAACATGCGGTTGATGGCTGTTGTGATGGCGGCGATTTCTGCTCTTCCCGCTCTCTGTGCGGCGAATGCCGCCGCATGCGGCTCGAAGGCCAGCCGCATTTGGGTGAACTCGATCAGCAGCGAGAATGAGAGCTTGCGTTCAAGCAGCCAACGCAGCACGTCGGGATCCAGGAAGTTCCAGTATTGCTCCGGTTGCACCCAGGTCCCGTGTCGCGGCCTGGCGCTCAACAGCCCCTTCGACGTGAGCATCTTCACGGCTTCCCGCAGCACGCTGCGGCTGACGCCGTACTGCTCGCACAGGTTCGCCTCAATGGGGAACGGGTTGTTTTCGGAGTATCGGCCGGTGACGATCGCCACGCCGAGACTTTCCATGATCCGGAAAGTGAGATTGGAGCCTGCCATCCCCGAAAGTTGCGACTGCGAGGCATGGTTCGTCTCTGAACCGGCAGAAGGTTTTCGCATTTGTCCACCCTTCACGTCGCGGTCTGGTTCAAGCGGTGCCGTATGCAGTGTTCGTTTGTTGGCGACCACCGTGGAGCCCGGAC
>JBJKRM010000150.1:0-5254 GCA_046704685.1 Rhizomicrobium sp. | reverse complement strand
TTCCTCCCCCGTAAACGGGGGGAGGAAAGCGATTGTGCTACCCCCGCCCCCGGTATGGCTCCACTTCGAGGTCGGGCAGCCAGACGTTTCGCGGCAGGCGGCCGCTTTGCCAGAAGACGTCGATGGGAATGCCGCCGCGCGGATACCAGTAGCCGGCGATGCGCAGATATTTGGGCTTAAGCAGCGCCACCAGACGCTTGCCGATCATCAATGTTGTGTCTTCGTGGAACGCCGCATGGTTGCGAAAGCTGTTGAGGAACAACTTGAAGGACTTTGACTCCACGAGCGTTTTGCCCGGGCAATAGTCGACCACGAAATGCGCGAAATCGGGCTGGCCGGTCACCGGGCAGAGGCAAGTGAACTCGGGCGCGGTGAAGCGCACCACATAATCGCTGCCGGGATGTGGATTGGGGACCGCATCCAGCTTGGCATCGGCCGGGCTGGCAGGAATCGCCGCCACACGGCGACCGAGTTGGGTGAGCTGGGGCTGGGTGCGTTTGGATTTGGTGTTCTTGGCCATGACGGGTCTGTTGAATCGACGGATGACTATAGCATTGGCGGCAGACCAATTGGTCATGGCTGTGTTGACGGCACGCGGAGCAAAAAACTTGTCATCCCGGGCGCGGCCGGGATGACATCTAATTTGTCGGCATTGCTCCGCGCCTCCGCGGTTCCACCTGCTACCTACTTCGCCTTCTTGTGACCGGCATCCCACTTCTTCACCGCCGCCATGGTGAGGGCGACATGCTGGTCCGGGTTCATGTTGGTATAGGTGAAGATCACCTTGTGGTCCGGCGCGATCACAAAGGAGGTGCGGTTGGCCAGCGGCGCCGTCGGCATCTTCACCTGATAGTCGTTGATCACCTTGCCGTTCGGATCGGCGGCCACCGCGAACTTGCTGCGACATTCGCTCACCGAGAACTTCTTCAGCTTGGCGATGCCGTCGTGGCTGACGCCGATCACCGTCGCGCCTAGCGCTTTGAACTTGGCCGTCGCCTCGGCGAAGTCGTGCGCCTCAATGGTGCATCCCGGCGTGAAAGCCGCCGGATAGAAGTACAGCACCACCGGTCCCTTCTTCAGCGCATCTGCGAGCGAGAATTTGAATGCTTTGCCACCGAGCGACGCCTCGGCAGTGAAATTCGGCGCCGAAGCGCCTACGGCGAGCGTCGCATGGGCGGGTGCGGCGGCGATCATGGCAACCAAAGCCATGCTGGCGAAATGCGGCTTCATGGAGTACTTCCCTTTCCTGGCCAAATCCGAAGGTCAGTATTGACGCAGCCAGCCGGCCCCGCAATTCCACAAGGGCTTGAATTCTCGCCGGAAAACCACGAAATGTGCATGGAAAATCGAAGGGCGACCGCCTGATGAAGAATACCGAACTGGTGACGCGCCTGCGCGTTACTGCAACGGAAATTACCGCCCCTGTCGTCGCCTTCTTCAAGCGCAAGGATGTCAAAGCGGTCGTCGATTGGCTGAAAGAGCCGGTCTACGCCGTGGCCCTGATGTTCGCGCTGACCACGATCATCGCCCAGCCGTTTTACGTACCGTCAGGCTCCATGGAACCGACTCTTGCCATCGGCGACGCCGTGCTGGCGGCCAAGTTCCCTTACGGCTACGACCGCTATTCCATCCCCTTCGTCAACGGACCGTCACCCAAGTCACGCCTGTTCGGCAGCATGCCCAAGGCCGGCGACGTGGTGGTGTTCCGCCTGCCGCGCGACACCTCCATCACCTTCGTCAAGCGCGTGATCGGCCTGCCCGGCGACCGCATCCAGATGAAACAAGGCCGGTTGTGGATCAACGGCAAGGAACTGCCCCTGAAATATGTGGGCATGGAAGGGGATGAGGACGAAGCCGGCAACTACGCCGAGGTGCCGACCTACATCGAAACTTTGCCGGATGGCCGCAAGCACAAGATTTTCAAGAAGATGTGGGACGGCGTCGCCGATAATACTGGCGTCTATGTCGTGCCCCCAGGCCACCTCTTCATGATGGGCGACAACCGCGACAACTCGCTGGACAGCCGCTTCTCGCCGGATGGCCGAATTTTGGGTACCGATTATGTGGGCGAAGGTGGGGTCGGCTATGTGCCGCTCGGCAATCTGGTGGGCCGGGCCTTCATCATCCTGGGATCGGTCGACTTCAAGAATGCCGCCGGCATCTGGGAATGGCCGTTCCAGTTCCGCTTTTCGCGAATATTGCACAGCATTCATTAGCCTCGGGCGGAAATTGCGCACCAGTTCCTGAACTGCCCTTGAAAGTTGCAGCGACCGCCCCAGGTAACGCCGGTGGAGGAGGGCTGCCGATGGCTGTTTGGCTGAACAAGGTGTCGCAAGCGGTTTCGGTGTTCTTATCCCGGGACAAGGTCCGGGAGGCCGCCCGCTGGGCGCGGGAACCGCTCTTGATATTTGTCGCCGTCTACATGGGGGCCGCAGCGATTGCCCAGCCCTTCTACGTCCCTTCGGGATCCATGCAACCGACTCTCGGCATCGGGGATCTGCTGATCGCCACCAAATACTCCTACGGCTACGATCGCTATTCCCTGCCCTTCCTGGCGGGCCCCACCCCTGAAACGCGCCTGTTCGGGCGGATGCCGAATGTCGGCGACGTGGTGGTATTCCGCAGCCCGACCAACCCCAGACAGACCCTGGTGAAGCGCGTCATCGGCCTGCCCGGCGACCACATCCAGATGAAGGCGGGACGCCTGTGGATCAACAGCCGCGAATTGGCCCTGCGACCGGATGGCGTCGGAGGGGTGGAGGACGGCCCCGGCGAAGCGGCTCCAGGCACCTATTTCCAAGCCCGGCGCTACATCGAAACGCTGCCCAACGGTCGCACGCACGTCATCTTCAAGAAGCTCTGGGGTGCGGCATATGACGACACGCCGGTTTATGTCGTGCCGCCCGGGCATATCTTCGTGATGGGCGATAACCGCGACGATTCGGCCGACAGCCGCATCCCGCCCGATCTGGGCGGCGTCGGCTATGTGCCGGTGGCCAATGTGATGGGGCGGGCCCAGGTGGTCGTGGCCTCGGTCGATTTCGTCAATGCCGACGGGCTTTGGGAATGGCCCTTCGAACTGCGCCTGTCGCGCCTGTTGCACCCCGTGCGCTAACGCAGTCCAAGCACGCCAGGAACACGAGCCTGACGGGGCCGCGACTTTCCGCTTCTTGGCGATTGTTGCGCCCGCTCCCCCGCCCATGCTAAGGCCTGCGCGCGCGAGTAGAAGGATTCGCCCGCGCCACTGAATTCTCTTTCCCGTCAGGGGGTTACTGGAGCCGAGGGGCCCCCTCCAAGGCTCCGAAGAAAAACGGATAAAGCGTGGCAAACGAAGCTCATCTTTCGGGGATCGCGGGGCGCTATGCGCTCGCCGTCTTCGAGCTTGCCTTGGAAACGAAATCCATCGAGCCGGTTGGTCGCGACTTCCAAGCCCTGAAGCAGATGCTGGCCGAAAGCGCCGATCTGCTGCGGCTGGTGTGCGCGCCGGTGTTCGATCGCGAAGAACAAGCCAAGGGCATGAAGGCCATCCTCTCAAGCATGGAAGCGGCGTCACTCACCACCCGCTTCGTGCTGTTGATGTGTTCCAAACGGCGTCTCTTCCTGTTGCCGGAGGCGATCCGCGATTACGAGACGCTGGTGGCGCGGCAGAAGGGCGAAGTGGAAGCCCAGGTCACGTCGGCGCGGCCGCTCAGCGATGCGCAGACCGAAGAACTCAAGCGTGTGTTGAAGTGCAAGCTGGGACGCGATCCGCTGTTGCAGATGCGCGTCGACCCCGCCCTGCTCGGCGGCCTGGTGGTGAAGGTCGGTTCGCGCATGGTCGACTCGTCGCTGCGGGCCAAGCTCGACGGCATCCGCACGGCCATGAGGGGCACCAGTCATTGAATTCCGCCCGCGCCGCAGGCGTGAGGACAAGATAACGAAGGAAGTAACACGATGAACATCCAACCGGCCGAAATCTCGTCAATCCTCAAACGCGAGATCCAGAACTTCGGCGCCGAAGCGGAAGTGAGCGAAGTCGGCCAGGTGCTGTCGGTCGGCGACGGCATCGCCCGCGTCTACGGCCTCGACAACGTGCAGGCCGGCGAGATGGTCGAGTTCCCGGGCGGCATCAAGGGCATGGCCCTCAACCTCGAGAACGACAATGTCGGCGTGGTGATCTTCGGCTCCGACGTCACCATCAAGGAAGGCGACACCGTCAAGCGCACCGGCGCCATCGTCGACGTGCCGGTCGGCAAGGGCCTGCTGGGCCGCGTGATGGATCCGCTGGGCGAGCCGATCGACGGCAAGGGCCCGGTCGCCGATATCGCCGAGCGCCGCCGCGTCGACGTCAAGGCGCCCGGCATCATTCCGCGCCGCAAGGTGAGCGAGCCGATGCAGACCGGCCTCAAGGCCATCGACTCCCTGATCCCGATCGGCCGCGGCCAGCGCGAGCTGATCATCGGCGACCGCCAGACCGGCAAGACCGCGATCATCATCGACACCATCAGCAACCAGAAGAAGGTCAACGCCGCGGGCGACGAGTCGAAGAAGCTGTATTGCATCTACGTCGCCGTCGGCCAGAAGCGCTCGACGGTGGCCCAGATCGTCAAGACGCTCCAGGAGTACGACGCCTTCGAGTACTCGACCGTCGTCGCCGCCACCGCCTCGGAGCCGGCGCCGCTGCAGTTCCTGGCGCCCTATGCCGGCTGCTCGATGGGCGAGTACTTCCGCGACAACGGCATGCATGCCGTGATCATCTACGACGACCTGTCGAAGCAGGCGGTGGCCTATCGCCAGATGTCGCTCCTGCTGCGCCGCCCGCCGGGACGCGAGGCGTATCCGGGCGACGTCTTCTACCTGCATTCGCGCCTGCTCGAGCGCGCCGCCAAGATGAACGAGAAGAACGGTGGCGGTTCGCTGACGGCCCTTCCCGTGATCGAGACCCAGGCCGGCGACGTCTCGGCCTACATTCCGACCAACGTCATCTCGATCACGGACGGCCAGATCTTCCTGGAGACCGATCTTTTCTATCAGGGCGTCCGCCCGGCGGTGAACGTAGGCCTCTCGGTGTCCCGGGTCGGCTCCTCGGCCCAGACGAAAGCGACGAAAAAGGTCGCCGGCAAGATCAAGGGCGAGCTGGCCCAGTACCGCGAGATCGCGGCCTTCGCCCAGTTCGGCTCCGACCTCGACGCGACCACCCAGCGCCTGCTCAACCGCGGTGCGCGCCTGACCGAGCTCCTGAAGCAGCCGGAGTTCTCGCCGCTCAAGGTCGAGG
>JBJKRM010000149.1:0-3259 GCA_046704685.1 Rhizomicrobium sp. | reverse complement strand
TTACCACCGAGCGGTCCCTGAAGGTTGTCGCGGCGGGGCGGAAAAACGGCAAGACCATCGGCCTGGTGCTGCAGCACCGCTTCAAGCCGGCCGCCGAGAAGCTGTCGGACCTCTTACGCTCCGGCCGGCTCGGCGCCATTGTCTCCTGTTCGACCCAAATCCCCTGGTGGCGGCCCCAAAGCTATTATGACGAGCCCGGCCGCGGCACCCTGGCCCGCGATGGCGGCGGCGTCCTGATCACCCAGGGCATTCATGTCCTGGACCTGATGCTGAGCCTGGCCGGTCCGGTGGCCGAGGTCTGCGGCTATACGGCGACCACGCCGGTGCACCGCATGGAAACCGAAGATTACGCCTGCGCCGCCCTGCGCTACACCAGCGGCGCCATCGGCCTGATCGAAGCGACCACGGCGAATTATCCCGGCGACGCCGAACGCATCGAATTCATCGGCACCAAGGGGACGGCCGTTCTGTCGGGCTATGGCTTTTCCGCCCGGTTCCAGGACAGAACCGAAGAGACGTTCGCACCGCCGCTCGACAGCTGTGGCGGCGGCGCTGATCCCATGGACTTCCCGCATGACCTGCATTTGGCGGTCTGGCGCGATTTCCTCGATGCCATCCAAGACCACCGAGAACCGCGCATCCCGGCGGCCGAAGCGCTCAAAGTGCACCGGCTGGTCGATGCCATGCTGGAAGCCGGGCTGTCGGACGGCAAGGTGAAGGTTCGCGAATAGGAGGTTCGTCAGGCGGTAAAACCTGGCAAACCCCCACGCATTATTCGCTGTACCTTACTCGCTTTTTACTTCGGCGGCGGGCCTTGGGTGATCCGCACCAAGTCTTTGGGACGCATCCATTTGGCGAACGCCGCCTGCACCTGGTCGGCCGTCAGCGCCACATAGCGCTTGGCAGCGATGGAGGGCTCATCCAGCGGCAGATCGAGATCGGAGCGGCGCAGGAAGCCGCGCGCGATGGCGCCGACACTGTCCTCCTCGAGCGGGATCTGGCGCAAGATCATCGCCTTGACGCGATCGAGTTCGTCCTGGCCCACCGGCTTCTGCTGCATTTGAAGCAGGTTCTGCACCACGATGTCGGCGGCCTTGGTGACGTTGTCCGGATCGCTGGCGTAGTGCACGAAGTAGACGCCGCGCGTGCGGCCCGCCTCCAGGGAAGCCCCGACGGAGTAGACCAATCCTGTATTCTTGCGCAGATCGATCGACAGACGGGTCGAGTAGAAGCCGCCGCCGAGCACCTGGTTGCCGAGTTCCAGGGCGTAGTAGTCGGGGTTGGTGCGCGTCAGTGACAGGCCCTGTGCCATGAGGACGCTGTCCTGCACCCGGCTGGTATCCGGCACGGCGATGGTGGCCGGACCGTTCGGCGGCGCCACCGGCAGGTCAACATTGGGCTTGGGGCCTTCCGCCTTCCAGTCTCCGAAATACTTCTCGATCACCGAACGGGCCACATCGGGCTTGATGTCGCCGATGACGACGATGGTCGTCATGTCGGGACGGAACACCTTGTCGTAATAGGCTTTGACGTCCTTCCGCGTGAGGCCGAACACAGAGGCACCGGTCGGCTCTCGCTGCACCGGATCGCTGGGCGGGAACAGCGATTTCACCAAAGCCCGTTGTGCCAGATAGCTTGGCGTGTGGTTGCGCGATTCAACGGACTGGGCCAGCTGCGGCTTGATCGCTTGCAAAGCCATCTGCGGCAAAGCCGGATGCAGCTCATGTTCCGCCAAAAGCTGCACGCCGCGATCGAAATCCTGCGCCAGCACATGCAGTGAGAAATCCGTGCCGGCCTGCTCGCGCGCGCCGATGGCGTCGAGCTGCTTTTCGAAGGCCAGACGGTCGTATTTTTCGGTTCCGAAGTTGAACAGGGCGTCGAGCAGGATCGAAACGCCGTCCTTGCCCTGGGCTTCTTCGGTGTCGGCCCGATTGCGGATATGGCCATAGACCCCGACCGTGTCGCTCACCTTGACGGGCTGGATGATCAAGCGGATGCCGTTCGGCAGGGTCGTATCGACCGGCTTGACGGTCATGGGCGGGACCTCGAGACGCTGAACGGCCTGCCGCGCCCAATCGGGCAGCGGCACAGGCTTGGCTTCGCCAAGGTTGATGGTTTCCATGCCTCCGATGTTGGCCGACGCCACCGGCTTGCCCGACGACGACGGCAGCAGCAGGCCCGAAACCGCATGGTCCAGCTTGAGATATTTGCGCGCCACCCGATTGACGTCGGCGACCGTCACCTTGTCGATCCGCTTCAGGTCCGCTTCGGGCGAATGCAGATGATAGAGCGTCACCGCATCGGCCCAGACCGATGCCAGACCCGGAATCGAGTTCTTCTGCATTTCCGTTGAACGGCGCTCTTGCAGCTTGGCCGCCTCCACCAGATCGGCAGGCACTCCGTGCTTCACCACGTCCTGCAGGATGGAGCGCACCTTCGCCTCCAGGGCATTGCCGTCCGCTCCGGGCGCGTAGCTTACCGCCGCATAGGCGATGCTGGCCTTGCGCAGCGGCTGCATCGAGAAGTCCGTACCCAGCGCCTTGCCCTGGGCGACCAGCCCGTACAGCGCGAATCGGCGGCTGGACAGCACGTCAGCCAGCACTTCCAAGGCCGGAAAATCGGGCGAATCCAGACCGGGGAAGCGCATCGCAATGACGCGGGTGAAATTCGGATAATCGGACTGGAAGGTGAAGATCTTCGACTTGACCGGCTTGAACCGGATCCTCGGCCGGTGCGGCAGCCTGTGGGCCTTGATGCCGCCGAACAGAGCTTTGACCTTGGCCAGGGTCGCCTTGGGATCGATGTCGCCGACCAGGATCATGATGGCGTTGTTGGGGGCGTACCAGCGCTGGTGGAATTTCTTCAGCATTTCCGCCGTGGTCTTGTCGAAGGATGGCCGGGTGCCGAGTGCGGAGTGCTCATAGGGCGTGCCGGCAAACAACACGGCCCGCAGCCGCTCATAGAGCTTGTAGCCGGGCGACGATAGGTCCCGGGCCACTTCCTGCTCGATGGCGCCGCGTTCTTTCTTCCAGGATTCCGGGGTCGCCAGGATTCCCTTCATCCGCAGCGCCTCGATGTGCAAGGCCACGTCGAGATCCTCGGACGGCACCGTGTAGAGGTATTGGGTGACACTTTCGCGCGTGTTGGCGTTGAAGTCCCCGCCCATCAGGCTGCCCAGATTGGCGAGCTGGTCTGCCGTCAGTCCCGGGCTGCCACGGAACATCATGACATCAACAGCGTGCTACCAGCCAAAAAACAA
>JBJKRM010000148.1:0-2858 GCA_046704685.1 Rhizomicrobium sp. | reverse complement strand
ATCCTGGTTTATCTCGCCGAGACGGCGGGCAAGCTGCTGCCGTCCGACCGCAAGGGCCGTTCGCTGGTCATGCAGTGGCTGATGTTCCAGATGGGCGGCATCGGCCCGATGATGGGGCAGGCCAATGTCTTCTTCCGCTATTGGCACGAGGCCTACCAGCCGGCCATCGACCGCTACCAGAACGAGTCGCGCCGCCTGCTCACCGTGCTCGACACCCGGCTGAAGGATCACGAGTACTTGGCCGGCGATTACTCCATCGCCGACATCGCCAATTGGTGCTGGGCCCGTGGCTATGCCTGGGGTGGCATCTCCATCGACGGCCTCGACAACCTCCAACGGTGGATCGAAGCGATCGGTAAGCGCCCCGCCGTCGAACGTGGTGTCGCCATCCCTGCGCGTCCCAACCCGTCAAATGAGGAGGTCGAAAAGCGCGTCGCATCCGCCAAGACGATGATACAGCGGTAAGCGCAATCCGGCGAAGTGGGAACCGGTTCACCGCAGATTGCGCGTAAAAAGCTAGAACCAGGAGAGGGCGAGGTGCGGGAAGAGGTTGACCAGCACTTCCCGCGCGCTGATCAGTCCCACCCCGGCGCCGACGAAGACGTCGCTCAGGAAATGCGCCGTCAGCAGGGCCCGGGTGAGGCCCAGCCACAGCGCGATGGCGAACCAGACGATCGCCAACGCCGGCCAGACCGCGGTGGCAATGACGGCCACGCAGGCGATGGTCAGAGCATGGCCCGAGGGGAAGGAGTTCCAGGCCAGATTGAAGCCGAAGGGGATGAAGCCGTAGAGGTTCATGTCCAGTTCGTCCCGCGGCCGCCGCCGTCCCAATACAAGCTTGGTGATGTGCAACAGCGCGCTGCCGGCCCCTAGGCTGAGAATGAAGGCCAGGGCGCATTGGAAGGCCAGCCGCACCGAGGGCTCGGCAGCGCCCGCCCGGAGCTGCGCCCCGGTCACCAGATAGACCAGCACGGCGACGGCGAGCCAGTGGGCCGCCTTGGCGAAATGGGTCGTGGCATTCAGGAATCTGTGGAACGAGATGCCGACGTGGTCATAGATGAAATGCACCGCGCGGCGGTCGATCGCCACGCAAGCCGCACCGAGGAGGATGAAGAACAGGCCAGCCCAAAGCAAGAACATGGGCGACTGCTTGCCGCGACGGAGCGGTCCTGTCAAATCGCCTTGACGTCGCTAGGCGGCGGCCCGGTTGCCGGCGTTCATCGGGAAGCTGACCCGCACCTGCGTGCCGACCCCTTCTTCGCTGTCGATACTGAGTACGCCGCCGTGCTTCTCGATCAGAGCCCTGACCAGCGCCAATCCCAGGCCCGGTCCGCCCTTGGTCAGCATCGGGTCGGTGTTGACCTGTTCGAACGGGTTACCCAGCTTCTCCAGGTCGGCTTCCGAGATGCCGATACCCGTGTCGCTCACCGTGATGGTGGCGAAACCGTTTTTGATTTTGGTGCTGACGCCGATATTGCCACCGGCGGGTGTGAACTTGATGGCGTTGCTCAGGAGGTTGAGCATGATCTGCTTCACCGCGCGCTTGTCGGCGTTGACGAACAGCGGTTGCTTGGGCAGCGAAGTGGCAAGCTCGAGGCCGCAGTTCTCGGCACGGTCGCGCAGCATGCGGACGCTGTCCTCGATCGTTCCGTTGAAGTCGACGTTCTCGAAATTGAGCTCTAGCCTTCCCGCTTCGATCTTGGCCATGTCCAGCATGTCGGAGATGAGATCGAGCAGCAGTTGGCCGGAATCATAGATAAGGGTCGCGTATTCTTCATAGCGATCATTGCCCAATGGACCGAAAGTCCGCTGGCGCATCATGTCGGTGAAGCCGATCACGGCATTTAGCGGCGTGCGCAGTTCATGGCTCATGTTGGCCAGGAAGCGCGACTTTGCCTTGTTGGCGGATTCGGCGCGTTCCTGTGCCGTCTTCATTTCCAGTTCGTGCACCACGCGCTGAGTTACGTCGCGCGAAACGCTCAAGATGTTGCGAAGCTTGCCTGTGGCCTGATCGTAGACGCCGCGAACAACGGTTTCGAGCCAGACATAATGGCCATTGGCATCGCGAGCACGGAAAACTGCGTCGAAGGTTTCGCCGGGCAGCGGAACGGCGCTGATCGCATAGGCCTTTTCAAGGTCGTCCGGATGGATCAGGGCGAGGAATTTGGCGTGGTCGAGGTCTTCCGGCTTGCGACCCAGAACCTTTTCCAGGGCTGAGGACGTAAAGTAGATTTCACCGTCCGGTTCGCGCACGATGACGATGTCCGATGTCTCTTCGGCCAATAACTTGTACGCATACAAGGCCTTTTCGCGTACCGGGTCCCCCGCTGCGGCGGTCATGGCAATCCTCACACGGCCACTGGTTTTTGCCCAGGCTCAAAACTACCGCCCGGGCGTTAATCAAGCATTGCTTCAAACTGGAGTCCGTTGTTAAGGAGAGCTTAACGCACGCTGTGACGATCCGGGTTTGCGTGTATAAGTGCGTGGATTTTGAGGGGGTTCCGATGCGCCTAACGCTGCCTTTGATCCTGGTCGGGATGGTTTTGTCGCTGACCGCCTGCGACAGCAAGTCCACACCGGCACCGTTGAGTGCCGAAGCCAACACCCAGTTTCTCACCGCTAACGCGAAAAAGGACAATGTGATTTCCGTTCCCGGCATTCAGTACGAAGTGCTGAAAAAGGGCTCCGGTGCTCAGCCGAGCCGGCGCGATTGTGTGACGGTCAACTATCGCGGCACGCTGATCAACGGCAAAGTGTTTGACAAGACCGAACCCGGCAAGCCGGCTGTTTTCCCGGCTGGACGTTTGATACCGGGATGGGTGGAGGCGTTGCAGATGATGCACGTCGGCGACAAATGG
>JBJKRM010000147.1:0-7646 GCA_046704685.1 Rhizomicrobium sp. | reverse complement strand
GCCTGACGCTGACCGGTCACTTTCTCCACGAGCGGGTCCTGCGCCCGCACGGAAAACCGTTACCATCCGCGCGCTTACGCCTCGATGCTCTGGCAAGGCATGAGGAGGGCGAATCGAAGTAGAACGGTTCGTCGCGCCAATCCCGCTTGTCATCGCCCGCAAAAGCGGGCGATCCAGTTGGGCTAGGCAAGGCATTGAAAGCCGGTGTAATCGACACCTGGATGGCCCGCCGTTGCGGGCCATGACAGTTTTGGAAGTACGGACATAATGCCCACCGCCCCCGTCAAAGACGACATCCGCCCCGAGCCGCTGGCTTCGGCCCTCAGTGAGCGCTACCTGGCCTACGCGCTCTCCACCATCACCCAGCGCGCCCTGCCGGATGCCCGCGACGGCCTCAAGCCGGTGCACCGCCGCATCCTGTTCGGCATGCGCCGCCTGAATCTGGCGCCGGGCTCGTCGCCCAAGAAATCGGCCAAGGTGGTCGGCGATGTGATGGGCGCCTTCCATCCCCATGGCGATCAGGCGATCTATGACGCGCTGGTGCGGTTGGCGCAGGATTTTTCCGTGCGCTACCCGCTGGTCGACGGCCAGGGCAATTTCGGCAATGTCGACGGCGACGGTGCCGCGGCGATGCGCTACACCGAATCCCGCCTCACCGCGGTCGGCCAGGCGTTGTTGGAAGGTCTCGACGAAGACGCGGTCGATTTCCGCGCCACCTATGACGGCAGCGAGGAAGAACCCGTCGTCCTGCCTGCCGCCTTCCCGAACCTGCTCGCCAACGGCTCCAGCGGCATCGCCGTGGGCATGGCGACCTCCATCCCGCCCCACAATCTCGGCGAGCTGTGCGCCGCCACCGTCGAGCTGATCATGAACCCGGGGGCCCGCGACGCCACGCTGCTGAAGCACATCAAGGGCCCGGATTTCCCCACCGGCGGTATCGTCGTCGACGGGCCCGAGGCCATCGCCGAGGCTTACAAGACCGGCCGCGGCTCGTTCCGCGTCCGCGCCCATTGGTTCCGCGAAGAGGGCGCTCGCGGCACCTATCAGATCGTCGTCGACCAGATCCCCTACCAGGTCCAGAAGGCCAAGCTGATCGAGCGCATCGCCGAGCTGATCGAGCAGAAGAAGGTGCCGCTGCTCGACGACGTGCACGATGAATCGGCCGAGGATGTGCGCATCGTGCTGACGCCCAAATCGCGCGCGGTGGACGAGAATCTGATGATGGAGCAGCTGTTCCGTCAGTCCGACCTCGAATCCCGCTTCCCGCTCAACATGAATGTGCTGGATGGCGGTCTGGTGCCGCGGGTGATGAGCCTGAAAGACGTGCTGCAGGCCTTCATCAATCACCGCCGCAACGTGCTGGAGCGCCGCACCCGCCACCGGCTGGAGAAGATCGCGGCCCGCTTGGAGGTGCTGGAAGGCTATCTCGCCGTCTATCTCAACCTCGACAAGGTCATCAAGATCATCCGCACCGAGGACGAGCCCAAGCCCGTCCTGATGAAGGCCTTCAAGCTCACCGACAACCAGGCCGAGGCCATCCTCAACATGCGGCTGCGCGCCTTGCGCAAGCTGGAGGAGATGCAGATCCGCGGCGAGCACAAGGATCTCACCAAGGAGCAGAAGGACCTGAAAAAGCTGCTCGGCTCCGAGAAGCTGATGAGCGACAAGCTGATCGACGAGATGAAGGAGGTCGACGCCAAGTTCGGTCAGAAGACCGAGATCGGCAAGCGCCGCACCCGCTTCGCCGACAAGAAGCTCATGGAGAAGGTGGAGGCCATCGCCGAAGAGGTGCAGGCCATCGAGACCGCCGTGGAGCGCGAGCCCATCACCATCGTCTGCTCGGAGAAGGGCTGGCTGCGCAGCTTCAAGGGCCATGCCGAGCCGTCCGACAACATCAAATACCGCGAAGGTGACCGTGGGCGCTTCTGGATCCACGGCGAGACCACCGACAAGCTGATGATGTTCTCCACCGACGGCCGCTTCTTCACGCTGGACTGCTCCAAGCTGCCGGGCGGGCGCGGCAATGGCGAAGCGATCCGCAGCTACATCGATCTGGCCCCCGAGGCCGACATCGTTACCGCCTTCGTGCATCAGCCGGGGCGCAAGCTGCTGCTGGCGGCCTCCACCGGCCACGGCTTCATCACCAATGAAGACGACGCCGTCGCCATGACCAAGGCCGGCAAGCGGGTGATGAACGTCAAGATGCCGGGCGAGGCGCACGCCTGCCGCTTCGTCGACGGCGACAGCGTCGCGGTGATCGGCGAGAACCGCAAGCTGCTCATGTTCCCGCTGGATCAGGTGCCGGAGATGGCGCGCGGGCAGGGCGTGCGCCTGCAGAAGTATCACGACGGCGGGTTGCTCGACGCCACGCCGTTCACCTGGAAGGCGGGCCTCAAAAGCGACAACGGCAAGAGCTTCGGTCCTTCCGATCTGAAGGACTGGAAGGGCGCCCGCGCCCAGGCCGGCCGCCTGCCGCCGCGCGGCTGGGCAAAGTCGGGCAAGTTCGCATAGAGCTCAAATGAAAATGGCGGCCGGAGCCGCCATTTTCGAACGAGATGAAAACTGTCTCAGCTCTTGCGCCGACGGGCCATGCCCAGACCCGCAAAGCCGGCCATCGCGCCGAGCAGCAGCGCGATGCTGGACGGTTCCGGAGACGGAAACACCGGATCCAGCGATCCGGGGATGCCGAAATAGGTGAGCTGCATCCACTCGTCGTTACCGCCATTGGCAGCCAGCACGAACCACCATTTACCATCGGGTGCCTTTGGACTGCTGGAGCTATTGAACAGGTTGAAGTCACCGGCCATGGAATTGTACGAATACGGCGTGCCCCAGGGAAGTTCGTTTGTCGGCTGGCCGAGAAGCTGCGTCGAGAGATCAAGAACGCCGCCATTCGTGTCCCAATTCATTCCGACGAAATCGGACAGGGTGAACGTCCCGTTGCCCGCGGTCGCGCCTGTGACGGTGACATTCAAGGCGGTAACCCACGGGGCAATTCCGCCGCTGACCCAGCTGGCGGGCTGCGTGTACAGCGAATCGTCGATCGTGATCGTTCCGCTGGCACTCGCGCTGTTGCCGTAATACGAGCCGGACCATTGGAGGTCGAAGGTGATCGGCGAGGCCACGGCCGGAACCGCCAAGGCGCCCAGCGCCAGGACTGCCGCAACGACAGAAACTATGCTCAGCTTCTTCAAGACGCTCTCCGCTCTAATATAATTCTATATCTCAGAGCAAATATCGTTCCATCGGTCTCATAAGATGTTTCAATGACTTAGATTGGAAGCATCGCTGTTTCGGGCGCGAAAACTGTAAACGACGTTATCAGTCGGGAGTGGCGCGGCGAAGCGAGGTCCGCCAGGTATGCTCACGCGACGGTCACATAGTATGTGGTACGGTGCGTCCACTTGTGTTGCGGCAGTTGCCGGCGTTCACCAACCTTATCATGGAACCAGCGCAGGAGGGTCGTATGGCCGCTTCAGCAGCCGACAGCAAAGCCCGTGCGAAATATGTCAGCGACATTCACAAGCAGGCGGCCACCGTCGCCAAGCACGGCGCCAGCTTGCAGAAGAACGCGCCCCAGCGCATCGCCAAGGCCGAGAAGCTGCTCAAGGGGGCGCATGGCGGCGGCGCGAGCGATCTCATCAGCCACACCCATGCGGTCGAGCGCATGCTGCATGAGGTGGCGTTCTATCCGCCCCACGACGTGCGCAAGGAGTCGCCGGCCTATTCCCGGGTCCATCACGAGATGGTGCGCGACAAGGATCTGCCGTGCCTGGCCTGCGGCGTGCGTCAATCCACTCTGAACGATCCCGAGAAAAACCCCTTCGGGGCCGTGCAGATGGAGACCCATCACCATGTGATCGAATGGGCGCTGGCCAATGCCATCGACCCCGACAAATTCAACACGCATGTCCTGCCGGGCCTCTTGCGCAAGAATCCCGAGAAATACACGCCGATGAAAGACGGCATGACACGGCAGCAGATCCTCGATTGGGTCGATCACGACAAGGATAATCTGTGGGTGCTGTGCGACGTGCATCACCGCCATGTCTATGTCGGCATCCATGCGATCACCTTCCCGATCTGGGGACCGCAGGATCTTCTCAATGCCGAGTTGCTGGGCAAGTTCATCAGCCAGGCGGCCGGTGCCGGAAAATCCAAGAAGGCGGTGAAGAAGAGGTCCGTGAAGAAGAAGTCGGCGAAAAAAAAGGCGGTGAAGAAGACGCGCCGCTAAAGAAAATGGCGGCCGAAGCCGCCATTTTGCCGTCTACGGCCCGAAACGGACATGCAACCGGCCAGCCGCTGCGCCGTTCAGGACACCAGCCGATCCGCTTCAGCTTGGCGCCGCAGCACGATCAGCATCATTGCCAAGCAGAGCATTATTGTCACCAGATAGGCACTTGTTGCGAACGGCACCCATCGCGCCAGATGCAGCAGACTCAGCGTGGTGATGAGGGACAGGAACATAATGGCGGCGATGGTGACGTAGAAGACGATCCTGACCTGGACCTCCACTGCCTGCATGCGAAAGGCGGGCGTCTCGAGCGGCCATTTTTTTCTGCGATACAACAGCCAGTACACCAGACCGGCGTTCCAGACATAGGCCAGCGTGGCAAAGCGCAGGAGGTGGTATCCGGCAAATCCCGGGACCGGGTGCTGCTGAATCACGAGTATGAGCCCGGCAAACAGGACATAGGCGAGGCCGGTCAGGAAGACGGTGAGGGGCGAAACGATATCGAACAGCCCGCGGCGCTGCAGACTGGCGGTTCGCTTGGTTTGTGGTGGCGTGCGCAAGAGCACCTTTCTCTTGATCCAGCCTCCGACCAGTGAAGCCAAAATAAACGGCAACAGTTGCGCCACGCTGTAACCGGAGAGCAGGTGTGCCACCGGAACGATGTTCCAACCCGTACCTTGCATGTGATTGAACAGCCAGACCAGCAACGCCGCGCCAATCACGGCGATGCCTGCGTTCACCACACGGTACAGGTTCAGAATGCGCTCACGGGATCTGCTGTCCCAGTCCGGAAACTGTGCTGCTGCCTTGGCGCGAATGTAGCGGGCGAACCAGACAGGATGCAGCACGGACACGACCACAATCTGAACCGCGAACACGGCAAGGAATGCATAAGCCTGGATCATGACAGCACCTCACTTGGCCGCCGGCCGAGCACGTCGGCGAACGCATTGCGGATTTCGGAATCGGTCACACCGGCCGCGCGCAATTCGGCGACGGCTTCGCCCAGCTTGCGCGCCGTCCAGTCCCGCAAATTGACTTTGCAGTTGGCCTTGGCCTTGGGGTGGATATAGGTGCCGCGGTAGCCCTTGGTCTCGATGACCGAGTCCCGCTCCAAGAGCTTGTAGGCCTTGGCCACCGTCTTGCTGTTGAGTTCGAGATCACCCGCGAGCTGGCGGATCGACGGCAGCGCGTCACCCGCCTTCAGGGCGCCGGACGTCACCGCCGCCTTGATCTGTTCGATGATCTGCTCGAACTGCGGCACGGGGTTGTCGATGTCGACGGTGATGTCCATCCGGGCGGCTCATATGTACCATTCGTACCTATGGTACAAGTGGCTCATATAATTTGCAAGCCGGATGTGAGGGGGGCACACGGTTTGGGCGTGTTGCTGAAAGCCGTTCTCACGCCTGCAACAAATCGTGAACATTATTAATGCATTTTTTCCTTGAAGAAGGATGAAATGCTCATATTGTAGGATCGTCTCATCCCAAGAGGGGGCGGTCCGGACCGTCCAGATCGCGGGATGGGATCGGCGCCTGTCGAGGATTGGAACAACGAGCCTTTCCAAAGCAGGGGTGTGTTCTGTCTGCTGCCTCCTGCCCACCAACCCAGACATCGGGGAGGCTCGGGGCGCCAGATGTGGCTGGCCGGGGTGTGTCACGCGTTCGGGTTTCGTGTGCTGGCGATCCAAATCATCGTAAGCCTCCGCGAAATCCGGTGGACCCGGTGAAAGTACAGCGGCCAGCACGTCACAGAACGCCGGGTGCGGGACGCTGCGAAGCGGTCCATACGACGAGGCTCAGGTCATAAGCCTGGGCGAAACTACCAGTGCGCACGCCGTCAGCGGCGTCCCGCACCGCCCCTCGCAAGAGGGGGCCTGCAAACCTCCGTGTGCTGAGCACAGCGGAGTGCTTAAGCGCGAATGCCTCGCAGTCCGGCGCCAGAAGCATCGTCTGGCACAACGCACGCATGTCACGGCGTTCCCAAATGGCTTAGAACACCAGCCATCTTTGCACGGAGAACGGCGATGCGCGTCGGACATCCGATACTCGCGGCCAAGACCGTTGTACCGAAATTCCGGCTGGGTGCATTGGTCGCGGCGGCTCTGGCGATCTTCGTTTGTCTCGCCATGGCTCCAGCGCTGGCGGCGCCGCGGCTGGTGCTGGTTCCGCTCAAGGGTGGGATCTATGTCGCGGAGGACTACTTCTACGCCAGAGAGAATTCCGTGGTGTATGTCGGCCGTGATCACGTCACCGTGGTCGGGGCGACCTGGACGCCGCACACCGCCGCGTTGCTGGCGGCCGAAATCCGCAAGGTCACGCCGCTGCCGATCACCGAAGTGATCGATCAGAACCACGATCTCGACCGCACCGGCGGCAACGCCTATTTCAAGAGCATCGGCGCCAGGATCGTCGCCATCGATCTGACGCGGCAGTTGCTGCAGAAGGAAGGCGCCGACGAGATCCGCCAGACCAGGGCCTTCGCGCCGGATTATCCCGACGTTCCCATTGTCCTGCCGGATGAAACCTATCCCGGCGATTTCTCGCTGCAGGATGGCGCGGTACGCGCGATCTATCTCGGCCCATCGCACAAGCCGGATGACATCTTCGTCTGGTTTCCGAATGAGAAGGTGCTCTATGGCGGCTGCGCTCTGAAGCCCAAGCTGGGCAACATGGAGGGTGCCGATCTGGTCGAATATCCCAAGACGCTGCACAAGCTGAAGGCGCTGCACCTGCCGATCGCGCTGATCGTTGCCGGGCACTATTCCGCGGTGCATGGTCCCGATCTGATCGACCACTTTCTCGAAATGTTGGCGCAGTACAAGAAATGAAGTCGCTGCTGGCCGCCGCCGTCCTGCTCCTGGTTCCGGCCATGGCTGCCGGCGCGCCGTACGCGGTGGCGCCTGGTCTGTTCGATCTGTCGCGCCCGCATGATCTTGGCCTGAAGCCGGCCGCCGGGGCGCAGACCTTTGCGATCTTCCGCGCCGGACCCGGCACCGATCATTACGTCAACGGCGTCGTCCTGATGCCCTTCCGAGGCCGGCTGTACGCCCAATGGCAAAGCTCGGCGCGTGACGAGGATTCACCGGACACCCATGTCGTCTATGCCGTCAGCCGCGACGGCCGGCATTGGTCGGCACCGAAGCCGTTGACACAAGCGGGCAGGGCGATGACCACCAGTGGTGGCTGGTGGACCGACGGCACCACGCTGGTCGCCTATATCAATCTCTGGAACGCCGATGTCCGCACCGGCGGCACGACGCAATACCGCACCAGCACGGACGGCACCCATTGGTCCAAGCCGCATCCGGTGACCGGCGCCAGTGGCAAGCCAGTGCGGGGCGTGATCGAGCAGGACCTGCATGCGCTGCCTGATGGCCGCATCGTCACGGCGTTTCATATGCAGCCCG
>JBJKRM010000146.1:0-12989 GCA_046704685.1 Rhizomicrobium sp. | reverse complement strand
GGAAGCCCTGGCGATGATGCAGCGCAATTCCGATGCCTACGATGCCCTGGTGATCGACCAGGTCATGCCCGGGATGCTGGGGATCGATCTGATCCGGCAGGTGCGGCAGCTCGACAGCGAACTGAAGATGGTGCTGTGCTCGGGCGGCCACGAAGCGGGACTCGAGGAGGCGGCCAAGCAGGCGGGGGCTGGTGCCGTGCTGCTCAAGCCGATCACCGCCATCGATGTTGCTCGCAGCATCCGGTCGCTGTTCCGGGACGCGGCCGCGAACGCTGCCTGACGGCGAACCGCCGGATCGCAAAAGCCTTGATCGCAGCCAGTGCCGGATGACGCGCGCACCCAAGCTGGCGTCCGCTTTTCATTTGGTCGCGGGTTTGAACGGAAAACCGGTTTCCACTTTTACCGAAAACGCTCTAAGCTGCGCGGCGTCGCAGGAACGGCTGTTTCGCAAAAGGCGCGGGCGCTGTCGCTATCGGCAGCGCCCTTTCAAGGCCTTGGCACGAAGCCGTTTAGGCCGACCGGCCCGGCGGGCGGGCCCGTCTTTGCGCCCCATCTGCTCTTCACGAGCGAGGCAAGAGAAGTATGCATGAACGGTGGTAGAAGTCAAGAAATGCAGACTGTATGTGGCACTTCTTATTGCATTCCAAGGTTGAGCGTTTTCAATGACCATGCCCTCACAAAAGCGATCCGATGACCAACCGCGTTGAACTGTTCTCTGCCCGTGTGCCCCGCTACACCTCCTACCCGACGGCGCCGCATTTCCATGCCGGTGTGGACGGCAGCAAGCTGCGTCAATGGCTTGCGGGAATGCCGCCCGGCATGCCGCTGTCGCTCTACGTGCACATTCCGTTTTGCGACACGCTATGCTGGTTCTGCGGCTGCCACACCACGGTGGTCAACCGCTACACGCCCGTCGAACAATATCTCAACACTCTGTACACTGAGATTTCCAATATCGGCCCGCTCCTGACCGGCCACCCGGTGACTCACCTGCATTGGGGCGGCGGTTCGCCCACCATGCTGTCGCCCGGCGATGTGCGCAGCCTGAAAGGTGCGCTCGAGAAGCATTTCCAATTTGCCGAAAACGCCGAGTTCGCGGTGGAGATCGATCCGCGCGGCCTCAAGGACGAGATGGTGGCGGCGCTGGCCGAAGCCGGGCTGACCCGCGCCTCGATCGGCGTGCAGGATTTCGACCCCACCGTGCAGAAGGCGATCAACCGCATCCAGCCCTATGACGAAACCAAGCAGGTGGTCGACGCCTTGCGGGCTGCCGGCATCAACGCCCTCAACATCGACCTGATCTATGGCCTGCCGCACCAGACGAAGGACAATGTGGCGCGCACCATCGATCTGGCGCTGTCGCTCAAGCCGCAGCGCTTCGCGGTGTTCGGCTATGCTCATGTGCCGCACTTCAAGAAGCATATGCAGCTGATCAAGTCCGAGACGTTGCCCGATGCCGAGGAGCGTGTGGCCCAGTTCGAGCTGGCGCATGCCCAGCTCAGTGCCGCCGGCTATGTCGCGATCGGCCTCGATCACTTCGCGCGGTCCGACGACAGTCTGGCGCGGGCGGCGAAGGCGGGCACCTTGGCGCGCAATTTCCAGGGCTATACCAGCGACGATGCCCCGGCATTGATCGGTCTCGGCGCGTCCTCGATTTCCTCGCTGCCGCAGGGCTATGTGCAGAACAGGCCGGAAGTGATGGCCTGGCGCAAGGCCGTGGAAGCCGGCGAGCTGCCGGTGGCGCGCGGCATTGCCCTTAGCGACGACGACCGGTTGCGCCGCGCCGTGATCGAGCGGCTGATGTGCGACCTGGAAGTGGATCTCGATGCGGTGGGCGCGCCCTATGGCAAGTCGTCGGGCGATTTCGCGGCGGAAGTCGCGGCGCTGAAGCCGCTGATCGCCGAAGGCTTCGTGGCGGCCGCAGGCAACCGCTTGCGTGTTCCGGCCGAGGCCCGCGCCGCGGTGCGCCTGGTGGCGAGCGTGTTCGATACCTATCTCGCCAATTCCAAGGCGGTGCATGCGGTGGCGGTGTAGGGATTCATCCGCCGCATGTTTGTCATGGCCCGCGACTGCGGGCTATCCAGGTGAAATTTGGCACGACCTCAAGCCGTGTGTAGTTGTCACCTGGGTCGCCCGCAGTCGCGGGCGATGACAACTTGGTTCCGTGTCCCAGGTGCAGCGGCGATCTATCCCTTTCGTGCCAGCACCGCGAAGGGCGCGGCGCGCTCGATCCAGCGGCCGCCGCTGGTGACGTCGAAGATCTCGCCGGCGGCAAATCCGGCCTCGGTCAGTTCGGCCGTCACGTCGTCCGGCGTGAAATACTGCATCCAATTGTAGATGCGGCGCGTGCGCGCCGGTTCGACGATCAGATAGCGGTCGAGCGCCAGATGCAGCTCGGGATAGAGGTGCATGACCTTGAAGCCGAAATAATCGCCGTCGGCCCAGAAGCCGTCCATCAGACGGCGTTCGCAGCGGAACTCCTCTTCCAGCTCGCCGAATTGCGGCCGCGAGAAGACGTCGAGCAGGAGGTACCCACCGGGTTTCAGCATGGTCTTGATGCGCTGAAGCAGCGTGCGGCGCTGGGCCGGCGACAGCACGCAATAGTCGCCGTAGATCAGGGTGACGAGGTTCTGCTCCCTGGGCAGGTCGTCGGTCAGGTAATCGGCTTCCACATAGGTGATCGGCAGCCGCTTATGGGCCGCCGACTGGCGCGCATGCACGATCGAGCGCGGCGAGAAGTCCACGCCGGTCACCTTGGCGCCATGCATCTCCATGCGCTCGGTGTAGAGGCCGGGGCCGCAGCCGAGGTCGCACACCGTTTTGCCCGAGAGGCCGATATGGCTCTCGATCCAGCCCACGAGGCGGTCGATGGCTGCGGGCTTGCGCGAGGCCAGCTCGCTCAAGGGATCGAGATGGTGCTCCAGCATGCGGGCCGAGACATAGTCGTCCGTCCACAGATCGGCGGCGGTATAGGCCGAGAAGGGGGCCGGGCGCTCCAGGAGATTGGCAAGCTCGCGATACATCCGGGCCTCGCACGTGGTGTCGCATCGGAGGCTTGCCATTTGAAGGCCTTGGCGGCTTGGGCGCAAGCCACACCGCAGCGGTAGAAGGCAGAAGAACCGGCCCGATCGGGAAAAGTCTGGCTCCCGCCCGGCGTCACGCACTGGCCCCGGACGGAAAGATCGAGCAGACTGCGCCTGATCCGGCAAGACGCCTGCAGCATGGCGATGGCCTGTTGCGGGGAATTAGGCTGTGCGATCAGATTTTCGTGATGACCGGGGGCGAGATGCGCCGCACCGATCCCCATCTCGCCGCCGAGCAGGTCCTCGCCCTGGCATCGGGCAGCCTGCATCGTCGCCGGCTGTGGAACGTCATTCCATCCGTCAGTACAGAGATGATCGCCGCCGAGGCCGGACGCATCGCCACCACCGTCCTTGCCGCCTTCGGCAACGACGCCTTCAGCCGCGCCGCACGGGCGGGGTGAGGTAAAGGGCTCCGCGCGCAAAAAAACACGTAGGTTCGATCAAACCGATAAGATTTGTTGCATACTGCCGCTATCCGCACGACCTGGGTCATGGTTTGATGTACCCGTTCGCTAATGATGGCTGGATCGCGATGGATCTGTCAGGAGTTCGTCTGCGGCCTGGGATGTACATCGGTGATACGACCGACGGCACGGGCCTGCATAATATGGTCTACGAGGTCGTTTACAACGCTGTCGATGAAGCCTTGCGGGGCTTCGCCAACCATATCGATGTGATCCTCAATCAGGACGGTTCTTGTACTGTACGGGACAATGGCCGTGGCATTCCAACTGATCTGCACCCTGTTGAAGGTATATCGGCGCCGGAACTCATCTTTACTCAACTCCATGCAGGCGGAATGTTCGAGGAAAGTGCCCACGGCCTCAGGCGCCAATTCGGTGGTGTGGGCGTTTCAATAGTCAACGCACTTTCTGAATGGCTCGACCTGCGCATCTGGCGTGAGGGCGGCGAGTACCACATTCGCTTCGCTCGCGGCCAGGCGTTGGCGCCCCTCCAATCCGTGGACGAGGCAAAAGATAAACGGGGAACCCAAGTCACCTTCATGCCGATCAAAGAGATATTTGGGGGCGTCAATTTTGACTTCGCGCGGATCGAAACTCGACTGCGTGACATCGCGGCCAACAAAGTGGACGCGACGATCACGCTGAGAGACGAAAGGCCCGATCACGCCAGAGAAGTCGTGTGCCAAGCCTGACGCCATGATCCGTTTTACGTCATCGACGGATCACATCAGCATTGAGCGGCAGGCGCTTGGCCAGGATGACAAGCGTGGGGTGTTCGCCGAACGCGCTACGAGTTTTCAAAAGCGAGAGCGCAAGGGCGGCGCGGCATGTCTTTTGGGGGAAACGTGCCAACGCGGGCGGCGGCGGCTCGTCCTTCGTCAATTCCAGCGCGATCTCCCATTCGTACGGAATGAATCCCCGCATCTTGGGCTATGTCAGCTTCGATATGGTCTCGCCGGTTCCCGAGCCCGGCACGCTGGCGCTTCTCGCCGGCGGGCTGGTGGGCTTCGGTGCGCTCAGGCGTCGGAAGCGGGGTAGGCGAAAGGCCTGAGGCGGGTAGACTGTCGCCGTATTCGTAGCCTGTATCGAAAAAGTATCGACGGGGTGCAGGGCCTCCGACGGCATCAAGGCGCCCCCAACTTACTTATGCGACCTTGCGAGCCACCAAAGAAGGAGCGGCCCAGCCAGACCCAAAGCCGCTACCAATAGCAACAGGGGGATGGTCGAGACAATAATCGAAACAAAGGACTTGCCTTCGCTCCACTCCTCGCCGGCGACCGCCACTAACACCAAAACGGAGAGGATGCCCACAAAGCGCACTGCTTCATAAAGCTTCCGCCGGTATTTTTCTTCAATATGATCGCTCATGTACATCGATCTTTCGTCAGCCACCGCAACGACCACCATAGCCGAAGCGGCGTCGGACAAGTTACAAGAAGCATTATTCCCCTATTTGAAAGTCTTCATCGCCCAAACGCGGCCAGCGCCGGAATTGGGGAATATTACTCCTGTCCCGCTATTCGCGCTATTCGCGAAACGCACCAAAACTCACACTTGGATCAAGGTTTCCTGGCTTTTCCTGGAGCACAACTCTGCTGCCTCAGCCAGGTCAGGCCAGCATCAAAAGTTTGGCGTTTGTCTGTGTTCTCGTCGGGCACCACCGCGACCCGATAGGGTCTATGGAGTCTGTCAGACGACCACGACTGAGCAACGAACAGCTGCGCGCCATCGGGCAATTGGTAGGTCCCGTTTGCAGTGATGAAGCCCGCTGTTGGGGCGCCGAAAAACTTCGTGTTGGGACGCCCGCGGAACGCAATGGCGGTGAACTCGCCGGCGCTTACGGTTCCTGGCCCTATGAGTACGGCAACCGGGATGGCGCTGAGCGCCTCGGTCTCGTGTGTGTCGGGCGGCGCGACACCCTTTGTTGCCGTCGTTGCACCGTTGCTGACCGACCAGGCTGTCTCAGTCCCATCGGTATTAAGGAAGTACCCATACGGTTCCCGCCCCAGGAGTGGGGCCAAGCCGTCAAGCATGGGCCACATATTCCCACCATCGTCTGCACGAAGATCAATCAGGACGCGGCAAATACCAACTTGCTGAACTTTTGCAAGAACATGGCGAAGCGTCATCGCGTAGGAGCGGTCGCTGTCCAGTGAACCGGTGTGCCCGGGAATGTTGATTGCCACGATGTCGCCGGGATAGCGCCCTGCCAACGGGAGGGTCGTTTCTCCGATGGGCCGTCCGTTGTCCGAAGACTTGCCGGCGCGCAACGCCTCGACAACAGTGGCTGGCCGCAGAAAGGAGTGCCGCTCGCCCATTTGGCGCAGTGCGTAACCAATTGCAGGATACGCATCGGTAGCCGCGGTTTTTCCGGCAATCATCGACGCGGCGAGCGCCTCGACCGAAGGCCAATCGACCTGCTGGCGGTTTATATGGTGGGCCTTGAGGATTTCTATGGCGGCGCGAAGCTCGCCTGCTGCATCCACTGACGACGATGCTGCTGCAAGCCCGGGGTAGGCCATGTAAGCCGCGACGACGCAGCACAGTACAATTCGGGTCGGCAGTCCAAGATGCATCGGCTCCCCCATAACCAATGCGCTTCGTTTCTATAGTAAGCGCACTTCGCGCGCGTTCAAACTAAAGGTCTGGTATTGGCGAACTCGGACCTTACCCCCACCCGATCCGGCTTCGCTCCGCTACGACGGATCGACCTCTCCGCAAGGGGGAGGTGAAGGTCTGAGTCTGGCACGATGCGCCATAGCTCCCCATCTCGTTCGCACTCCTGCTGCAGCAGCTGCGGTGCGCCGACACGCGATCGCTTTTCCGGAAGAAAGATCGCAAGGGCGGCGCGGCATGTCTTTTGGGGGAAACGTGCCAACGCGGGTGCGCCGCCGCCCTTGCGGTCGCCGGCAGGATGCCGGCGAAGCGCGTCGCCCCGATGACAGGGCGTTATTGACTGTACTGTACGGTACAGTATGATTTGCCGCGCCGGTGTCAAGAGAAATGCATATCGCCGCGGAAGGGCGCGGGTTAAACAAACAAGATGTCTGTCGCAGACGCCAAAAAGCCGACGCCGGACGAGCGTCGCGCCGCCATCCTGGACGTCGCCCGAGAAGCCTTCCTGGAACAGGGGTATTCCGCCACCTCGATGTCGCGCATCGCCACCCTGGTCGGCGGCTCCAAGGCGACGCTGTACAGCTACTTTCCGTCCAAGAAGGATCTTTTTGTCGCGGTCACCGATCGCGAGACCAGCCAGCTGTTCGATCACATCTTCAATGTCCGGCTGAGCCTGGGTGAGCCGCGCGCCGCCTTCATGGATCTGGTGCGGCGCTGCGTTGCGGCGCTGCTCTCCGACACCATCATCAAAGGCTATCGCCTGATCATCGCCGAAGCCGGCCGCTTTCCCGAGATCAGCAAGGCCAGCTACGAACTGGCCGTACGGCGCGGTCTGGAGCGCATGGCGCTGTATTTCGGCCAGGCGATGGTGGATGGCGCCTTGCGCCCCTGCAATCCGCGGGAGGTGGCTGAAACCTTCCTCGATCTGGCCGCCGGCGGCCTTCACACGCAGCGGCTGTGGAATGCCGTCGACACGGTGACGCCCGAGGCGCTGGAAGCGGAAGCCCGCCGCATCACCGCCGTGTTCCTGGCCGCCTACGGTAATGACGAACTGAGTCGCACGGCGCGGGAGCGTCCGCGGCGATGAATGGCGACGCGTGTTTGATGCGACGCTTGGCTTTCCCGCCTCGCGCTTGACACCACGGGCGGCGCTTGATTTGTCTCGCCCCGCTTTGAGGAGCGCCGCGTTTGTCCGGCTTCCCCTCGGCTTCAGGGGCGTGATCGCATGACGCGTGCATTCATTTTTCCGGGGCAAGGCAGCCAGGCCGTCGGCATGGGCAAGGTGCTGGCCGAGGCTTTCGCACCGGCACGTGAGGTGTTCCAGGAAGTCGACGAGGCCTTGTCGCAGAATTTGTCGCGCCTGATGTGGGAAGGGCCGGATGCCGATCTGGTCCTCACCGAGAACGCCCAGCCGGCCATCATGGCGGCCAGCATCGCCATCGTGCGTGTGCTGCAGACGGAAGGCGGCCTCGAAGTCGCCAAGCATGCCCGTCTGGTCGCCGGCCATTCGCTGGGCGAGTACTCGGCGCTGTGCGCCGCGGGGGCGTTCACCCTGGCCGACACGGCGCGGCTGTTGAAGACCCGTGGCCGGGCCATGCAGGCGGCGGTGCCGGTGGGCGAGGGGGCGATGTACGCCCTGATCGGCGCCGACATCGCGCTGGCCGAAGCGGTGGCCAAGGAAGCGGTGGCAAGCGCGCTGCCGACCGAGAGCAACCCGGTTTGCGTCGTCGCCAACGACAATGCGCCGGGGCAGGTGGTGATCTCCGGATTGAAGGCGACGGTGGAACGCGCCGGTGCGCTGGCCAAGGCCAAGGGCGTCAAGCGTGCCCTGCCGTTGGCGGTGAGCGCCCCGTTCCATTGCCCGATGATGCAGCCCGCCGCCGACAAGATGGCCGAAGCCCTGGCCGGCGTGACCATCCGTCCGCCGCTGGCGCCGGTGGTGGCCAATGTCACGGCGGCCGAGACCAACGAGCCCGAAACCATCCGCCGTCTCTTGGTGGAACAGGTCACCGGCCGGGTGCGCTGGCGCGAAAGCGTGGTGTCGTTCCGCGGCCTCGGCGCGGACGGCACGGTGGAATTCGGCGGCAACAAGGTGCTCACCGGCATGGTGAAGCGAATCGACAAGGAACTGGCAACCTTGACGCTCGATGCGCCCGCCGACATCGAAGCGTTTGCGAGGGCCCTCTGATGTTTGATCTCACCGGAAAAGTCGCGCTGGTCACCGGCGCCTCGGGCGGTATCGGCGGCGCCATTGCCCGCGCCCTGCATGCGAGCGGCGCCACGGTCGTGCTCTCCGGCACGCGCGCCGAAGCGCTCGAAGCCTTGAAAGCCGAACTCGGCGACCGCGCCTTCGTGGCCCCTTGCAATCTCGGTGATGCGGCTGCGGTGGAAGCCCTGCCCAAGGCGGCGGAAGCCGCCGCCGGCGCCCCGGTCGACATCCTGATCAACAACGCCGGCGTGACGCGCGATAACATCTCCATGCGCATGAAGGACGAGGAGTGGGACACGGTGCTGGCCGTCGATCTCACCGCCGCCTTCCGCCTGTCGCGCGCCGTGACGCGGGGCATGATGAAGAAGCGCTGGGGCCGCATCATCTCGATCACTTCGGTGATCGGCACCACTGGCAATCCCGGACAGGCCAATTATGCCGCCGCCAAGGCCGGCCTCACCGGCATGTCCAAATCGTTTGCTTATGAAGTGGCCAGCCGCGGCATTACCGTGAACTGCGTGGCGCCCGGTTTCATCGGCACGCCGATGACCGATGTGCTGACCGACCAGCAGAAAGAGTCGATCTCCGCCCGCATCCCCTCGGGCCGCATGGGCACGCCGGTGGAAATCGCCGCGGCCGTGGTCTATCTGGCCAGCGAGGAAGCGGCCTATGTCACCGGCCAGACCTTGCATGTCAATGGCGGGATGGCAATGATTTAGGTTAAATTACAATAGGTTACACCCTTGTGGCGGGACGGAAAGCTTTGTGTTACGAAACTGCCAACCCCCACTAGCATTTGATCAGTGAGGGCCCTGCCGCGGGCCATGTCCAACGCAAACGCGGCGTGAAAGCAAAGGAAAGGCTTAGGAAAACCAATGAGCGATACTGCCGAACGCGTGAAGAAGATCGTGGTCGAGCACCTCAACGTGGATGCCGACAAGGTCACCGACACAGCGTCGTTCATCGAAGACCTCGGCGCCGACAGCTTGGACACGGTTGAACTCGTGATGGCGTTTGAAGAGGAATTCGGCATCGAAATTCCCGACGACGCTGCGGAGTCGATCGTGACCGTCGGCGACGCCGTGAAATACATCGATAAAGCCAACGCCTGACATCCCCGAACACCGCGATGCGTAGAGTCGTTGTGACAGGACTGGGGCTTGTCACGCCGCTTGCGAGCGACGTGGAGGGCACTTGGTCCCGCCTCGTCGCCGGGCAATCGGGCGCGAGGCGCATCACCAAGTTCCAGACCGACGATCTGGCCACCAGGATCGCTTGCGAGGTTCCAAGGGGCGACGGGACGAACGGCACGTTCAATCCCGACGCCTGGATGGAGCCCAAGGAGCAGCGCAAGGTCGACCAGTTCATCATCTATGGACTGGCGGCTGCGCAGCAGGCGGTGACCGATTCGGGCTGGAAGCCGAAGACCGAGGAAGAGAGGGAGCGCACCGGTGTCCTGATCGGATCGGGCATCGGCGGGCTGGAAGGCATTGCCGAAGCGACTCTGCTGATGGCCGAGAAAGGCCCCCGGCGGGTGTCGCCCTTCTTCATTCCCGGGCGCCTGATCAATCTGGTGTCCGGCAATGCCTCGATCCGGTTCGGCTACAAGGGCCCCAACCATGCGGTGGTGACGGCCTGCGCCACCGGGGCGCATGCCATCGGTGATGCCGCCCGCATGATCGCCATGGACGATGCCGATCTGATGCTGGCCGGCGGCGCCGAATCCGCCGTTTGCCGCATCAGTATGGCCGGCTTCAACGCCTGCCGCGCCCTGTCGACGGCGTTCAACGATTCGCCCGAAAAAGCCTCGCGCCCTTGGGATAAGGATCGCGACGGTTTCGTCATGGGCGAGGGCGCCGGCGTGGTGATGCTCGAGGAGTACGAGCACGCCAAGGCGCTCGGCGCCAAGATCTATGCGGAAGTGAAAGGCAACGGCCTGTCGGGCGACGCCTTCCACATCACCGCGCCGTCGGAAGACGGCAATGGCGGTTATCGCGCCATGGCCATGGCGCTGAAGCGCGCCGGGCTCAAGCCGTCCGACATCGATTACATCAACGCCCACGGCACCTCGACCATGGCCGACACCATCGAGCTCGGCGCGGTGGAGCGGTTGCTCGGCGATGCCGCGGCCAAGGCGGCGATGAGCTCGACCAAATCGTCGATCGGTCACCTGTTGGGGGCGGCCGGCGCGGTGGAAGCGATCTTCTGCATGCTCGCCATGCGCGACGGTGTGCTGCCGCCCACCCTCAACCTCGACAATCCGGATGCGGAGACGCCGATCGATCTGGTGCCGCACGAGGCCAAGCGCCGCGAGGTCAATATTGCCATGTCGAATTCGTTCGGCTTCGGCGGCACCAACGCCTGCCTGATCTTGACGCGGGCGCAGTGAAGCGCATCGTATTCCCTCGGCTAGGGGGGCATCTGGCCATGAACAAGAAATTCGTCGCGCTTGCGCTCGTGCTCGCCGTGCTCCTTGCCGGCGTCGCCGAGTGGGGGCTTGCCGCCTTCAATGCGCCGGGGCCGGCCGCCAAGAACGGCAAGCAGACCGTCGTCCTCATCAAGAGCGGCGAGGGCCTGCACGGCATCGCCACGATTCTCTCGGATGCCGGCGTGATCGTGCGTCCCGGCGTCTTCAAGATCGGCGTGCGCCTGTCGGGCGAGACGGCCCAGCTCAAGGCCGGCGAATACGCCATTCCTTCGCGCGCCAGCATGAGCGACATCATGGACCTGCTGGTCTCCGGCAAGTCCATCCAGCACAAGCTGACCGTGCCCGAAGGCTTCACCAGCCATATGGTCTATGACTTGGTGAAGAACGACAAGGTGCTGGCCGGTGATCCCGGTCCGGTGCCGCCGGAAGGCAGTCTGCTGCCCGAGACCTACCTGTTCGCGCGCGGCGAGACGCGCAAGGCCATCCTTTCGAAGATGCACCAGGCGCAGACCAAGCTGCTCGACCTGTTGTGGGCGGGGCGCGCCAAGGACCTGCCGATCAAGAGCAAGGAGCAGGCGGTGATCCTGGCTTCTCTGGTCGAGAAAGAAACCGCCATCCCGTCCGAGCGGGCGCATATCGCCTCGGTGTTCATGAACCGCTTGCGCATCGGCATGCGCCTGCAATCCGATCCCACCATCATCTATGGCATCACCAAGGGCTATCCGCTCGGCCGCCGCATCAAGCAGAGCGAGATCGAGGCGGCGACGCCGTACAACACCTATGTGATCGCCGGCCTGCCGCCGACGCCGATCTGCAACCCCGGCAAGGATTCCATTGCCGCGGTGCTTCATCCCGACAACACCAAGGATCTCTATTTCGTGGCCGACGGCACCGGCGGGCACGTCTTCGCCCGCAATGCCGAGGAGCAGGCGCGCAATGTCGCCAAATGGCGGCGGATTCATCTGAAGGGCCGGAAGTAAACAGAGCTGCCTTTTGTCTCCCCGCAAGGGGGAGGTAAATGTGAGAGCGTCGCGCATGGGGCCACGAAGGGCGAAATGTCCGTCCGGGATGACAGCGCTGGAACCCGGCTGTAAGTTGCCCTTCGATTCAGGAGCGATGCGATGCCCCTCGTCAGCATGACCGGATTTGCCGAAGCCCATGGCGGACGCGACAGTGCCCGCTGGCGCTGGGAGGCCCGTAGCGTCAACGGCCGCGGCCTGGAGCTGCGGCTGCGCCTGCCGCCGGGCTTCGATTCCATCGAGCCCGCCGCACGCATGCTCGCCACCAGCCGCTTCAAGCGCGGCAATCTGCAGGCGACCTTGAACTACGATCCCGGCGCGGGGGCGCGCGGCATCCGGGTGGATGCTGCCGCGCTGGCGTCCGCGGTGACCATCGCCAAGCAGGTGGCGGCCGAGACCGGCCTGCCGCCGGCTCGCGTCGACGGCATCCTGGCGCTCAAGGGCGTCGTGGTGCAGGACGAAGGCCTCGCGGTCGATGCCGAGGCACAGGCGGCGCGCGATGCCGCGATCCTGGAGACCCTGGCGCAGTGCTTCGACTCGCTCGCCAAGGCGCGGGCGGGGGAGGGCGCCAAGCTTGGCGTGGTGCTCGATGCCCAGGTCGCCGAGATCGCCCGTCTGACCGAGGCCGCAGCCAAAACGGCAGCCACGCAGCCCGCGGCGCTGCGCGACCGCCTGACACAGCAGATCAACGATCTGGTGGCGCCGGGCACGGTGTCGCCCGAGCGCCTGGCGCAGGAGATCGCATTGCTCGCCACCCGCGCCGACATCCGCGAGGAGATCGACCGGCTCAACGCCCACGTCGCCGAGGCCAAGCGCCTGTTGGCCGCCGGCAAGGCGGTGGGGCGCCGCCTCGACTTTCTGGCGCAGGAGTTCAACCGCGAAGCCAACACGCTGTGCTCGAAATCGGCCGACATCGAGCTGACCCGCATCGGTCTGGATTTGAAGGCCGCGATCGACCAGTTCCGGGAGCAGCTGCAGAACGTCGAATGACCGTCGAAATCAAACGCCGCGGGCTGATGCTGGAGCTGTCCTCGCCGTCGGGGGCCGGCAAGACCACGCTATCGCGCTGGCTGTTGCAGAGCGAACCGAGCTTGACCATGAGCGTGTCGGCGACGACGCGCTCGCCGCGTCCCGGCGAGCAGCACGGCCGCGAATACTACTTCGTCGGCA
>JBJKRM010000145.1:0-5174 GCA_046704685.1 Rhizomicrobium sp. | reverse complement strand
TCAGCCAGCGCAAGTTTCCTTGGCCCGAAATCTGCAGCCGGATCGGCTCGGCGATCTTGCGGCCCGCCGGGACACGCAGCGCCACACCACCCTCGGAAAACGCCAACGCCGCTTCCACCATGGTCCGGCGATTGCCGATATTGCCGAGTGTCTTCATCACCCAATCGGGCCCGCCGGGCTGCGCCAGATCGAACAGCTCCACGCCTTCGGGCAGGTTCTCGATGCCCCATTTTGCGGTTCCCGCCTGCGCCACCTGCCCGGCATCCAACACCGCACGCAGGTCGCTGTAGCGCCAGTGCTCGAAGCGCCGGTGCGGCATGCCGCGGACCCGGAAGCTTTCCAGCGCCTCGGCGCGGCGCGCCTCGCGTGGTGCCAGTGCCGTGCTCATGCGGGCACCTTCACGACGTCGGCATAGCCTTTGGCCTCGAGTTCCTGGGCCAACTCCTTGCCGCCTTCGGCGACGATCTTGCCGTCGGCCAGCACGTGCACCCGGTCGGGGACGATGTAGTTCAGCAGGCGCTGATAATGGGTGATCACCAGCATGCTGCGCTCGGGGCTGCGCTGCGTGTTGACGCCTTCCGCCACCAGTTTCAACGCATCGATGTCGAGGCCGGAATCAGTCTCGTCGAGGATCGCCAGCTTGGGCTCGAACAGCGTCATCTGCACCGTCTCGAGGCGCTTCTTCTCGCCACCGGAGAATCCCACATTGAGGGCCCGCTTTAGCATCTCTTCGCTGACCTGCAGGTCCTTGGCCTTGCCGCGCACCAGCTTCAACACGCTCATGGCATCGAGCTCGCTTTCGCCGCGGGCGCGCCGCTGCGCATTGAGCGCCGTCTTGAGGAACATCAGCGTGGTGACGCCGGGGATTTCCACCGGATACTGCATGGCGAGGAAGATACCCTTCGCCGCGCGCTCCTCGGTCTTCATCCCCAAGAGGTCTTCGCCGTTATAGGTGATGGAGCCGCCCGTCACCTCATAGCCTTCGCGCCCCGCCAGCACATAGGACAGCGTCGACTTGCCCGATCCGTTGGGGCCCATGATGGCGTGCACCTGTCCGGTCTCGACCTTCAAGGTGAGACCTTTCAGGATCTTCTTGCCATCGACGGCGACGTGCAGATCTTTGATATCAAGCATGGCTGTTCGCACTCTCTTCGTGCGCAAGCCGGTCGGCTTCGGTGAACCGGCTGACGACTTCAATAGGACCGACAATCGCAGCGTTGAACGCCGAAAGACGGTCCGCAGGTATCCAATACTCTTCGTGTATGCTTCCGCCGACGATCTTGCGTTGGTAGTTCGACAGAAATTCTGCAGCCACCGTGAAACGCGTCACAAAGCCGACCTTTTCACCGTGCTTCGTGTTCCAGTCGCGCGCGATCTGCTCCGCATAAGCCTGGTTCGTCACGGGATAGAATATCGGCTGCTCCGGAAGGCGTGGGGGAAACGCCGAGAAACCGGACGCTTCGATCAGCGCCAGCTCCTTGGGCCCAACCGGCCTGTAGAGAGTGACCATCTCACTCATCCCACACTGCCTTCCAGACTGATGCCAACGAGCTTCTGAGCTTCCACGGCGAATTCCATCGGCAACTGCTGCAGCACTTCCTTGCAGAAGCCGTTGACGATCAGCGCCACCGCCTCTTCCGCCGACAGCCCGCGCTGCAGGCAATAGAACAGCTGGTCCTCGGCGATCTTCGAAGTGGTCGCCTCGTGCTCCAGCCGCGCTGTCGGATTGCGGTTCTCGATATAGGGCACGGTGTGGGCGCCGCATTGGGCGCCGATCAGCAGGCTGTCGCACTGGGTGTAGTTGCGCGCGTTCGCCGCCTTGTGATGGACGCTGACGAGACCCCGATAGGTGTTCTGCGCCTTGCCGGCGGAAATGCCCTTGGAGATGATCCGCGAGCGCGTGTTCTTGCCCAGATGGATCATCTTGGTGCCGGTGTCGGCCTGCTGGTAATTGTTGGTGATGGCGATGGAATAGAACTCGCCCACCGCATTGTCGCCGCGCAGGATGCAGCTGGGATATTTCCAGGTGATGGCCGAGCCGGTCTCGACCTGGGTCCACGAAATCTTCGAGTTCTTGCCGCGACAGTCGCCGCGCTTGGTGACGAAATTGTAGATGCCGCCCTTGCCTTCTTCGTCGCCGGGATACCAGTTCTGCACCGTGGAGTATTTGATCTCGGCGTTCTCCAGCGCGATCAGTTCGACCACGGCCGCGTGCAGCTGGTTCTCGTCGCGCATCGGCGCCGTGCAGCCTTCGAGGTACGAAACATAGGAGCCCTCGTCGGCGATGATCAGCGTGCGCTCGAACTGGCCGGTCTGGCTGGCGTTGATGCGGAAATAGGTGGACAGCTCCATCGGGCAACGCACGCCCTTCGGCACATAGACGAAGGTGCCGTCGGAAAACACCGCCGAATTGAGGGTGGCGAAGAAATTGTCCGTGATCGGAACGACGCTGCCGAGATATTTGCGCACCAGATCGGGATAATCGCGGATGGCCTCGGAGATCGGGCAGAAGATCACGCCTGCTTCGTTCAGCTTCTCCTTGAAGGTGGTGGCCACCGAGACGGAGTCGAACACCGCGTCCACCGCCACGCCGGCCAGGATCTTGTGCTCCGACAGCGGGTTGCCGAGGTTGTTGTTCGTTTCGAGCAGCTTGGGATCGACTTCCTCGAGGTTCTTGTACTTCTCGCTCGATTTCGGCGCCGCGTAATAATAGGCATTTTGGTAATCGATCTTGGGATAGCGCAGGCGCGCCCAGGTCGGCTCACGCATCTCGGTCCAGCGCCGGAAGGCGGCCAGGCGCCAGTTCAGCATCCATTCCGGCTCGTTCTTCTTGGCCGATATGAACCGGACGATCTCCGGATTCAGGCCCTTGGGGGCCCGTTCCATGTCGATGTCAGTGACGAAGCCGTATTTGTACTTCTCACCGAGAGCGGCAATTTGGTCCTTTGTTTCGGAGCCGGCAGACATTACGGCCTCATGCGGCGGCGCGCGAACGGATGCGCGCGATCAGATTGGACAACGATATTACAGCGGCTTCTGCGTCCGCTGGGCTGGAACTCCAACCGAAGCTGACTCGCAGGGCCGAACGCGCAAGTTCTTCTTTCACGCCCATGGCGTGAAGCACATGCGACGGTTTCACCTTCCCGGAAGAGCAGGCGGCGCCGGAACTCACCATCACGCCGTCGAGATCCAGAGCCATCAGGGCCGTCTCCGCCGCAATCCCCGGAAGCGCAAAGTTGGAGGTGTTGGGCAGGCGCTGGACATCCACGCCGAATATTGTCGCCTCCGGGCATATCTGCATCAATCTCGCTTCAAACCCATCACGTAACGCCTCAACACCGGGATTCAACGCGGCACATTCGGCCGCAGCCCCAAAACCCGCCAATCCGGAAAGATTTTCCGTGCCGGAGCGCCGCCCCTGCTCCTGTCCGCCACCACGGAAAGGCGGCGTGAACGGGGCACCGGGCTTCAGAATCAAGGCACCGACACCTTGCGGGCCGCCGATCTTGTGCGCCGAAAGGCTGACGTAATCTGCCTGGGGCACCGGTATTTTTCCCGCCGCCTGCACCGCATCGACCAGCAGCAGCGCGCCGGCCTCCTGGGCTAGATCGGCAACTGCGGACACCGGCTGCACGACACCGGTCTCGTTGTTAGCCGCCATCAAAGCCACCAGCGCCCGCCCCTTGCCCTCGCGCAAACCCTCGCGCAGGGCATCGCTATCGACGATACCGTCGGCCCCAACGCGAAGCGTCTGCAACCGAATACCGGAAAAACGCTCCGTAAGGGCAGATGCGTTGGCAAGAATGGAACTATGCTCGATCGCCGAGACGAACAGGCGCGTGATCCGGTCGCCGGCATCGGCGGCGCCCTGGACCGCGCCCCAAAGCGCCATCGCATTGGCTTCGGTGCCGCCGGACGTGAACACGACATCGGCCACGCTCGCACCCGCCAGTGCCGCCACCTGGCCCCGGGCCTGTTCGATCAACGCCCGTGCGGCGCGACCCCCGGCATGGATCGAGGACGCGTTGGCGCCGAGCGCCAAAGCGCGCTCGGCCGCCAGCCTCGCCTCATCGCGCAAGGGCGATGTCGCATTGTGATCGAGATAAGCCATCGTACTCTTGACTGAATTCTCAGGCGGCTGCGCGATCGCCGCCGCCATCGCCTTCACCTTGCTGGACGTCGAGTTGAGCCCTGCCCAATACGCGCTTCTCGACGACATCGGCAAGCGAAACGGAAGACAGGAAGACGTGAATCTGACGCCCCAGTTCTTCCCACAAATCGTGCGTGATGCAGCGGGCGCCCTGGGTGGCGCAGCCCTTGGCACTGCCCGGCTTGCAGCGCGTCGCCGTGATCGGCTCATCGACCGCCATGATGATGTCGGCCACCCGCACCTCTTCCGAGGGCCGGCTGAGACGATAGCCGCCGCCGGGGCCGCGGACACTGCTGACCAGGCCGCTGCGGCGCAGCTTGGCGAACAGCTGTTCCAGATAGGACAATGAAATTTCCTGACGCTCTGCAATATCGGCGAGGGACACAGGGCGCGCTCCGGCTTCGTGGGACGCCAGATCGGCCATCGCCATCACGGCATATCGACCTTTGGTACTGAGCCTCATGTTTCTACTCCAAACTGCCGCGCGCGTTTTCCTTGCGTTACAGGGGGCCGCCTGGTGTATGAACGGGCGGTCAACCGCGTCGCGTACTTTCACAACCGATATAGATTTCCCGAGTGCCTCGGTCAAGAATTGGTCTGGGCATATCGTGAAAGAAAAAGCTATGTCATTGATTTCAAATGATTACATATCACATGCGATCGTTTCTCATATCCACAAATCTTCCCAGCTATGGGCCCTCTGAGCCCGGCGAGTCGGAGTTGGCCTGACCATGCCTGACATCATTCTTCCCGGCCCGGCCGGACGCATCGAGGCCCGCTATCAGAAGCAGAAGGCTCCGAACGCTCCTATGGCGCTGGTTCTGCATTCCCACCCCCAGTTCGGTGGGACCATGAACAACCCATTGGTGTACGACCTCTTCCATATGTTCCATGGCATGGGATGCACGGCCGTGCGCTTCAACTTCCGCGGCGTCGGCCGCAGCCAGGGAACCTTCGACTCCGGTGCCGGCGAGCTGTCCGATGCGGCCGCCATCCTCGACTGGATGAACACGCTGTATCCCAA
>JBJKRM010000144.1:0-3146 GCA_046704685.1 Rhizomicrobium sp. | reverse complement strand
TTCGACATGCCTGTGGAGACGGCCATCGAGAACGAATTTACCCATGGAATGAAGGCTCTAGCTGCCGGCGAGGCGCGCAAGGGGGCCGCCCGATTTGCCAGCGGCGAGGGTCGCGGCGGTGGCACTGGACCCTACTGACCAGTCCAGGGCATAAAATAGCCCGATTTGCTTGGTTATAGTTCCTGTCGTGAGGGAAGGCGTGCGGGTGCGCGACCCGAACGAGTATAGATTTATTATGCTGCATCGTGCGTTCGCTCTCCTTTTCGGCGCGGTGGTCGTTTGCGCATTTGCGACGCAGGCGCATGCTGGCTTTTTTGACAACCCTGCCGCAGCCCGATTCAGCGACATCCAGTCCGGCACCTATCAGGCCGGCAACAAGCGTTTCACCCTCGACCGCTATCAAAATGCCTTCCTGATGCGCTTTGCCGGCCAGCCGGAAATTTTCGTGCTTTACGCCAATTTCGGCTCCATGGGCGGCCGGGTGCTGCAATACGATTCCGGCGCCATCGCCATCCAGATCACCGGATGGGGCGGTATGACCATCTATACCGACGACCATCCCGAAGGCCTGCCCACGGCGCGGGTGGGCGATTCCACGCCGCCGGTCCTTCCCGCCATCTCCATGCAACAAATGCAGAGCGCCGCCGACGACGAATCGGCACATCTCAGCTATGTGCGCGGCCTGAAAATCAGCTTCTTCGCCGATCCCAACACGGTGCAGGACAACGCCACGCGGGCGCTGGCCTTCGACACCATGGAGAACGCCGCCCGCGGCATCGACCGTTTCACCGCCAACCCCGCGGCCCGCAATGCCTTCGGTCAGCGTGTCACCGCAGTGCGCCTGAAGATCAGCGAGAAGCCCTATATCAAGATCACCAATCGCGTCCTGATCGTGACCTTCAATCCGCGCACGGGGTTCTTCGGACGCGCCTCCTCGCGCGCCATCGCGTTCGCCCTCGGCAAGCTGTTCGGCATTCCCTCGAATTAGGCTTGTTCAGCGGAAGCGGAACTCCGGCGGCGCCATCTCGAAAGTCTCGAAGACAAATCCCGGGGCTACGGTACATCCCACCAGTGCGAAATCGCCCAACGGCCTGGCAGCCTGCCAAGCACGCGGCGGCACCACGATCTGCGGCCGTTCGCCGAGTTCCACACGAGCCCCGAGGACATAGCGCTCGACCGGGCCGTCCACGGACTGGATCGTCAGTTCCAGCGGCGAACCGCGATAGAAATGCCAGACTTCCGCCGCGTCGATGCGGTGCGGCAACGATTGTTCCCCGGCACGCAAGAGATAGTAGATCGCCGTCGAATGGGCGCGGCCTGGGGCCTCATCCCTGAACATCTCGCGGTAATGGCCGCCTTCGGGATGTGGTTTCAGCTGCAGCGTGGCGATGATTTGTTCGGCTTCGCTCATGCGATCCTCGGAGGTTCTGCGCCACGGGCCACCAGCGCCCCGATGCCGGCAGCCACGGACAAGGCATCGCACAATCCGTCGTGTGTGTGACCAGCAAAAGGCACACCAGCGGCCGGCCCCACGTCACAAGCGTGCATGCCACGAATATCGATGCCGTTGGCAACAAGCCAGCCCCTCAAATCGATGAAAGGCGGCAGGGCCGGCAAATCCGTGATGCCGTAAAGGCGCAGATTGTCCATCAGAACCAGATCGTCCCGCCCGAAGGCGATGACCGGCAGCGGCCCTGCAAAGCTCACGAAGCGGCGCCAGGCCTCGGCGAAGTCCATGCCGCGTTCAGCGATCGCTTCGTTGGATATCCCGGTCAGCTGCTGCAGATAGCCCGAAATCACCGGATTGATGCGGGGCCGGACCAGCAGGTCGAGCGTTTCGAGAGGAGAAAAATCCCCGCCGACCTTCACCGCCCCAATCTGCACGATCTCCTTGAATTCGCCCGGTGCCATCCATTTCTGCGCCATGGAACGCTCCCAGGCGGTGAATTCCAGGTCGAAAACGACGGCCTGAGGAACGCGAATCTGTGGAGGAACTTCCATCATGACGACCGAATCAGTTTAAGGGGCCCGTTAAGACATTCTTAATAGTCCAGACAGAGGCTAACCGTGGAAAAATCCAGGGTGGAGGGCCACATGGTCGCAATGATGCATAGCGTGCCGCAACCGGCTGAACTCCTCCATAAAGGCGATGAGCATTTCGGCTCCCTTGCCAAACTGAAATCGCTGCATGCCGAAGCCGAGGAAACCGCGCGGCTGGCCAATCTCTTGGGCCGCAGTCTCTATGTCGGCATCGCCCTTCCGGTACTGGGTATCCTCACGCTCGGCCTGTCGATCGACATGAGCCCGGCACCGCAACTGGTGTGGTGCGGGTTCGTGGCGGCGGTGGCCGGCGCCATGCTGCTTTCCTATCGCCACGCCATGAAGCGTCCCTTCGAACGCCCGGCTCTCAAGGACTTCGCCAAGGACCTCAGCGCCATCCTGCTGTTCGCCGGTTTCGCCTGGGGTTCGGGCGCATTCCTCGCCCTCCCCACGGGGACCATCGGCATCGCCGCCATCGCGTTCGTGGCCGTTCCATCGATCCTCGTCGCGTATTTGTTTCGGGACCGCGAAGCGCTGTTTCTGTTTCTTGGGCCTGCTGCCGCGTTGACCGTGACCGCCAGCCTGACGAAACCGTTCGCAGGCGGTGCCTGGCTCGCTGCCGCAGTGTTGACGACGAGCGCGGCGATCGCCGGCGCCGCGATGCTGTATCAGCGGATGGCGGGATCCCCGAACAGGCCGGCCATGCTCTCCCTGCCCTGAAGGCGGTTGAGAGGCGCCATTCACACCTCCGGGCACGCGTATGCAATAGGCTTCAGCGGGAAGTCCGCCGGCTGAGTCGCGACCAGATCGGATTTGGGAACAGCCGTGGGCGATTGCGTCGCGTAGAGCGACCAATCCGTCTCGACCTGAAGCGATGTATAGATAGGACCCGAAACAGGGTTTGGCAGGTCTTTCACGGGCACACCATAAAGATAGGTGCAACGGTCCGAGATGATCTGGATCACCAACGCCCGCTTGGGCATGGGAACGCCCTTCAGCGAGGGAGCGCGGAATCCCCTGTCCGTGCGGCCCAGGACCTGCAGCGTGACCGGCCGGCCGCTGTCATTGACAAAGGTGAGATGCATATTCCGCGGCTTGGGGGGCGT
>JBJKRM010000143.1:0-4864 GCA_046704685.1 Rhizomicrobium sp. | reverse complement strand
AGTAGAACGGGCGCAGGTTCGGGTTGCCGAGATTCCAGGTGTCGGCGCCGGAGCCGCCGCCGGACAGCTGCGGCAGCATGTTGGCCGGATTGGCCCGGGTCATGGTGCGCGACGCCGCCGCACGGATTTCGAAGTCATCGAACACTTCCCACACCAGGTTTGCAGACGGCAGGAAGGCCGAGTACGAGCCCTTCACGGTGGCCGGGACGATATAGTTGGGATACCTCGCGCCGTCCCCCAGAGACTGGGCGGCGTTTCTCGGATCGGCCACGCTGGTATAGCCGGTCAGCGACTGCAGGGTACGAATCCAGCGGGCGCCGATGTTGTACCGTACCTTCTGATCGCCCCGGTGCAGCGTGCCGTCGATCATGGCGTAGAAGCCCATTGTCTTCTCGTCGATGATGCCCGAGGAGATGTTGGTGTTGGTGCCGATGCTGAATCCCGTGCGACCGGGATCCTGCAGGTTGGTGGCAGCGCCCGGAGGCGGATTCGTGGCGTAGTAGTTGTAATTCGTCAGGGCCTTGATGCCGTTGTAGTCCACCACCACGAAGCCGGTCGGACCGGGCATCAGGTAGTTTGGAACCTCGGAGCTCGGCAGCACCGGGCCCTGCGCGGTCGGCAAGGCACCGAGCGAGGCCGAATAACCGGTGCCCCAATTGGTCGCCCAGGCGGCAGGAATGCTGAAGCTCGTCGCATTGCTGCAGCCGCTGGTCGTGTTCGGGCCCGGCAGATAGGTCGTCGGGTTGAAGCTGCAGTTTACTTCGCCATACAACGCGCCGTTGTCGTAGCCGCGGATCAGACGGTACTGCTCGTCCCAGGCCGCGCCGACCTGCACGCTGAAGGCGTCGCCGCCATATTTGACGTCGGCATGCGCACCATTGGTGTACTCATAGCGGCGCTCCTGCTGCAGGCGCAGGGCCGAACCGCCGTTCCAGCCGAAGTTTTGCGGATTGTTCACACCGCCGTCATAAGGCAGGCCCGACATCGAGAAGGTCGGGACGGAGCCGGTGTTGTCGAAGTGGACAATGCCGAGAGGCGTGGCGGGCATGAAGGTCGGCGAGTCGCGGAAGAAGTGCGCGCGGCTGTAGTTGACATGCGCCTTGACGTTCAGCATGTCCGTGACTTGCCAATCCATGCCCGGATTCAAGCTGATATAGTCCGACTTTTCTTTGTAGGGGCGCGCTTCCAGCGCCATGGTGGCATTGGCAAAATCGCCATAGGTGACGACGTTGTTGGCGTCGACCTGCATGTTCATCGGAATGCTGTTGCCGAAACGTCCGACAAAGAACAGGTCTTCGCGGTTGAGATTGTTTTCGATCACACCCAGGATGCTATCGAAATAGAAGTGCATCTCTTCCGTCGGGCGATATTCGAACGACAGGATGCCGTTGTAGCGGTTGCGCGTGCCGCGCTCGAACATCGGGCGGCCGGTGCGCGGGATGATCGCCGAGCCGATCTGAGCCATCGTCAGACCGGGATTCAGGGCCAGCAGCTGGTCGGAGGTGATCGTCTGCCCGACGTAAGCCGCTGGAACACCCGTGTTCGGGAATACCGTAGGCAAGCTCCAGCCGTTCTGGCCACCGATGGGGTTACAGGTCGTCACGTTCGCCGTGCTGGCGGTGCCGGGCGATGTGACGGACGACACCACGCAGGTTTCCGTCGGAGACGGATTGGCCTGCGTACCGTAGAACTGTGTCGGCGTCAGGGACGGCACCGTCAGACCGTTGAAAGCGCCTTCATAGCCCGTGACCATCACACGGTTCCACTGACCGGAGACACCGAGCAGAACGCCGAAGGGACCTTCGGTGTCGCTGGCGATCAGTGTGCCGCGGCCACCGAGGTTGCCGTTGTTCTCGTAATCCGATCCTTGGAGGTTGTAGCTGAAATGCATGCCCGGATTGTCGAATGGCCGCATGCTGCGCATGTTGATCACGCCCGCTGCGCCGCCTTCGAGCTGATCCGCGGTCGCGGTCTTGCTGACCGTCAGCTGGGTGAACAGTTCGATCGGGAAGATATTGAGGTCCACTTCGCGGTTGGCGCCGTTGGCGTCGGTGTTACCGGTCGACGCCGTTTGCACGGCTGCGCCGTTCAGTGTGACCCTGATGTGGTTGGTGTCGAGACCGCGGATGGCGACCCGCATGCCGCTGCCGTCGTTCTCACGGGTGATCGTGATGCCCGGGATGCGGTTGAAGGCTTCCGCGATGTTGGTATCCGGGAACTTGCCGATGTCTTCGGCAAACACCGAATCCGAGAAGTTGATCGCAGCGCGCTTGGCGTTGGTTGAATCCATCAAACTGGCGCGATAGCCGGTGACCGTCACCGTTTCCATCGTGCCGGTGTCTTGCGCGAGCGCCGGCGCCGCAGCGAGCATCAAGCCCACACCGGCCAGCACCGTCGTGCCCAACAAGCGGGCGCGCGTCGTGACTGTTTTATGCATTACCATTCCTCCCCTTTTTTGGCGTCATTGTCTGGGTGCGAAGACCCGATCGCCGAAATGGATTGCGCTCAGATTGAGTGCCGCTTTCGCTTAGCCCCTCCTCGGCAGCCCATGCCGACAGATATGTTAGCGGTAACACAGCAATAGGAGTATTACCCGATGCTGCTACCGTCAAGGTGAGCCGAACTATTACGCAGCGGAATGAAATGTAGTGTTGCCGCCAGAACATCACCACAAGATATAATTTAAAACATCAATATAGATATATTGTACGTCTTATATCGCGTTGTGGTAACTTAGAAGCAATTGATCTGCGCAAGTAACTTGCGGAAACATATAGAGGTTATCATTCCTCACGAACAATTGATCGGCCAATTATCCGACTTTTGGCGACCGTATCTTGAATGCCACGGGACCGACGGCGCCGCGCTTCAAAGGCGGCAAGAGAAACAGCTTCGCGATCCGGCACGAGGGTCACGAACGACCCTCCATATGGCAAATTCCTGATCCCCTGCCGTCAATCCACACGCATCGCGTTGCAAGAATTGGTGTGTGGTACTGACAACTGAGGACGCAGATTGCGGGCGCCCGGCTCAGTCGTTGCGGAACGGCGAGGCGGTCTTTCCCGGATTGCCCGGCGCGAACGGCAGATGAAAAGACTCGTAGTATTCCAGCGGATGGGCCGGCACCGGCACACCGGCCGGAAGCGGCAAACCGTTCAGTGACTGGAAATAGGCAAGACAGGCGTCGCGCCAAAACGCGGCATCATGCTGTTGCCGGCGCAGGAAGTCGGCCGTGATCTGATAGCGCTCGGCATCGACATAGGGCTTCATCTTCACCCAGGTTGCGTTCATCGCCACCACTTCGTCGACACCCTTCTGATAATGCAGCGCCAATTCGTCCCACAGCGTGCGGCCGGATTTCATCGCATAGGTCCACGGCAGGTGGTGGAACCACAAAAGCAGCTTGTCCGGCGTGGTGGCTGGGTTGGAGAATTCAGCCGCCAATGGCGGGGCGTATTGCGCCACCGCGCCGCTGCCCGTGGCTGTGCGATCGAAGCCGATACCGTTCTTGTCCGCGCGGTTGTAGTAGACCGGATTCCAATCCGGCCGGCCGGCATCGTCCACCCATGGTCCCGGCCCGTAGTGGTATCCGGTGGCCATCTGGTGGGCGAGGCCCAGCGGCGTGCGATAGTCCACGCCCGCCTCGCGGCTTATCATCATCATGGCGACCACCGGGTTCTCGAACGCCGGATTGTCGCTGAAGGTCATGCGCACCCATTCGTGGGCGATGGTCTCGGCCGACAAATCCGGGTCCCAGGCCAGGCGGCCGAAGGCGTACCAGTTTGCCTGATCGAAGATCGAACCGGACCAGTTGCGCGCCGTGCCGATATTGGCGACACCGGCCATCAGAGTCAGCTTGTTGGCGAAGGTGGTGCCGTCGATCACCTTGGCGACGGTGGTTCCGGGGCCTTTGGCATAGGTATCGGACTGCAGCACCTCCTGCCACATGGTGCCGAGATAGGCGAGGTGAATTTCGAATCCCATATATTCCTTGGTGATCTGGAGCTCGAGCGCGGTATTGGTGTGCGGCAGCGCCCCGAACAGCGGGCTGAAGGGCTCGCGCGGCTGAAAATCGAGCGGCCCGTTCTTCACCTGGAGCACGACATTATCCTCGAACTTGCCGTCCAGCGGCACGAACTGGTCGTAGGCCTGCTTGACCCGGTCCTCGGGATTGAGGTTCGAGTAGACGAAGGCGCGCCAGATCACGATGCCGCCATGCGGCTTCAACGCTTCAGCCATCATGTTGGCGCCTTGGGCGTGCGTGCGGCCGTAGTCCTGCGGCCCTGGCTGGCCTTCCGAATTGGCCTTCACCAGGAAACCGCCGAAATCCGGGATCAGGCGATAGATCGCGTCAGCCTTGTCCTTCCACCACTGCCGCACCATCGGATCGAGCGGATCGGCGGTTTTCAGGCCGCCGATCTCCACCGGCGCCGAAAAGCGCGCCGTCAGATAGACTTTGATGCCGTAGGGACGCAGCACATCGGCGATGGCTGCGGTCTTCTTGAGCCACGCTTCGGTCAGGGTCATGGCATTGGAGACACCGGACGGGTTGGTCAGCACGGCACCATTGAGGCCGATCGAAGCGTTGCCGCGGGCATAATCGATCAACCGTGGATCGACATGGTCCGGCAGCTCCCACCAGTTGAAGATCGAGAAGCCGGAGAAACCACGCTCCATGGTGCGGTCGATATTGTCCCAATGGTTCAACAGACGAAGCTTCACCTTGGGCGCCGACATCACATCAATGCCGTCGAGCGGCTGGCGGGTCTGAATCAGCCGCAGAAAAGCAAAAGCCCCGTGTAATACGCCGACATCGCTGTTGCCGGCGATGACGATCGCTTTGCGCCCTTTGGCCTGCACCGCG
>JBJKRM010000142.1:0-6761 GCA_046704685.1 Rhizomicrobium sp. | reverse complement strand
AAGCGGTCCAGCCCATCGAGGATGATGCGCTGCGCGATTATGTCTTGAAGGAAGTCGAAGCCGCCTTGCCGCGTGCCATGGAGACCGCGCGATGACGTTTGTGCCACCTCGCAGTGATTTCCCCATCCTGTCGCGTGAGGTGAACGGCAAGCCTCTGGCCTATCTCGACAGTGCGGCATCGGCGCAGAAGCCGAAAGCGGTGCTTGACGCCATGAGCGAGTTCGCCATGAGCGAGTTCGCCAACGTCCACCGCGGCGTGCATACGCTGGCGGCGCAATCAACCGAGCGCTATGAAGGCGCCCGCGCCCGAGTGGCGCGGTTCCTCAACGCCAAGCACAATGACGAGATCGTTCTCACCAAGATGGAGCACCATTCCAACATCGTGCCCTGGCACTTCCTGCGCGAGCGCAAGCGCGCCGTGCTGAAGTGGGTGGAAGTGCGCGATGACGGCTCGATCAACCCGTCCGCCTTTCAGGCTGCGATCACGCCCAAGACCAAGCTGGTCGCCATCACCCACATGTCCAACGTGCTGGGGACGATCAATCCGATCAAGGAGATCACCGCCATCGCCCATGCCAAGGGCGTGCCCGTCGTGGTCGACGGCTGCCAGGGCGCGGTGCACGAGGTGGTGGATGTCCAGGATCTCGACGTGGATTTCTATGCCATCACCGGCCACAAGCTGTACGGCCCGACCGGCATCGGTGCGCTCTACGGCAAGCGGGCGCATCTGAAGAGCATGCGGCCGTTCAACGGCGGCGGTGAGATGATCGGTGAAGTCACGGAAGCCCAGATCACTTATGCCGAGCCGCCGGCGCGCTTCGAGGCCGGCACGCCGCCGATCATCGAGGCGGTGGGGCTGACGGCGGCCATCGACTATCTGGAAGGCCTGGACCGGGCTGCCGTTAGGGAATACGAGGCGTCGATCTATGCCTATGCCCGCGAGGCGGTCGGACAGTTCAACTGGTTGCGAGTGATTGGTGACGCGCCTGGCAAGGGCGCCATCCTGTCCTTCGAAACGGAAGGGATGCACGCGCACGACCTGGCCACTATATTGGACCATGAAGGCGTTGCGGTGCGCGCTGGCCATCATTGCGCCCAGATTCTGATGGAGCGCTTCGGCGTGACGTCGACGACCAGGGCTTCGTTCGGGTTGTACTCGACCCGGGAGGACGTGGATTCCCTGATTGCGGGGCTGGACAAGGCAAGGAAGATTCTCGGCTGATGATCGATGAAAGCCTTCGCGAACTCTATCAAGAGGTGATCCTGGATCACTCGCGGCACCCGCGCCATTTCGGGCCGCTGGACCATGCCACCCACAATGCCGAGGGCCACAATCCCTTGTGCGGCGACCGGGTGAAGGTCCATCTGCTGGTTGACGGCGATGACCGCATCAGCGACATCAAGTTCGAGGGCCGCGGCTGCGCCATCAGCCAGGCGTCGGCCTCGTTGATGACCGACATGCTGGTCGGCCGCACGGTCAAGGAAGCCGAAAAGGTGATGGAGGGCTTCCTCCATCTGGTCAAGGGTGACGAGGTCTCCGATCTTGAGGGCGACGATCTGGAGAGGTTGAACGTGATGGCCGGAGTCTCGGCATTCCCGATGCGGGTGAAATGCGCCACGCTGGCCTGGCACACCATGAAATCGGCTTTGGAGGGGGGCGATGCCGCCAAGACCGAATGAGTGATCAATTGGAACAGATCGCCGAAACCAAGTCAGGCATTCCGCCGGAGGAACTGGAGGCGTTCACCGCCAAGCTCGTGGCCGCGCTGAAGACCGTCTACGACCCGGAAATTCCGGTCGACATCTACGAACTCGGGCTTATCTACAAGGTGGATGTGGCCGACAACAAGGATGTTGCCGTCGACATGACCCTGACCGCCCCCGGCTGCCCGGTGGCCGGCGAAATGCCGGCCATGGTGCAGCAAGCGCTGGAGCAGGTGGAAGACATCGGGACGGTGACCGTCAACATGACCTTCGATCCACCCTGGACGCCCGACCGCATGAGCGAGGAAGCGCGTCTCGAACTGAACATGTACTGATGACAGCCAAACGCGAAAGACCCAAGGCCCTCAAGCTCAGCGATGCCGCTGCGGCGCGCATCCGCGAGATCATGGCCAATGCCGACGGCCAGTATCTCGGCGTGCGCATCGGCGTGACCAATGGCGGCTGCGCCGGCATGAGCTACACCATGGACTATGCCGAGGACACCAAGCCGTTCGAGGAAGTGGTCGAGGACAAGGGCGTGAAGGTGTTCATCGACCCCAAGGCGATCATGTTCCTGATCGGCACCGAGGTGGACTTCGTGCGCGAGAAGATGGGCGCCCGCTTCGTCTTCAACAACCCGAACCAGACAGCGGCCTGCGGCTGCGGCGAATCCGTTTCGATCACGCCGGCGAAGATGGATGCGGAATAGACGAGCATCCTCGTTGCCATCCCGGCCAAGCGCGCAAATGTGTCATCCCGGACGCGCCCAAGGTGATTTTGCGGTCCGGCATGTGGGCGCGATCCGGGATCTACTCGGAGATCTGCCGTGCGTTGAAGTGGGTCCGGCTCTGCGCGCTGCAATTCAGCATCTGGTCTCATCTACAATGACGTGCGGCAGCGCTCGGCCGGGATGACAAATCGGTCTTGGCGTCTCCGCCTCAGCGCCCGTCCTTGCCGTTGACCTGCAGCGTGACGGCGATGCTCGCCATCGCCGCGCCAAACAGGCAGACAGGGAACCATCCGGCGACGTGATATATGGTGCTGGCTCCTGCCGATCCTACGGCGCCGCCGATGAACATGACCGACATGAAGATCGTGTTCATCCGGCTGCGCGCCTCGGGCCGCAAGGCGTACATCTTGTGCTGGTTGGATACGACGGCGCTCTGGACACCGAAATCGAGCACCATCACGCCCACGATCAGTCCGAGCAGAGAATCCCAGAAGCCGAAGGATATCCACGACAGCAGCGCCACCACCGCGCCCATCATGACGACGGCGTGCGGGCCGCGGCGATCGGCGATGTGTCCGGCAATTGGCGCCGCCATGATGCCGTCGACGCCCAGATGCGCGACCAGGCGTGCCGCATCGGCGCCGAGCCGGAGCAAGCTTTCGGCAAGCCGCAGCGACAGCACGGTCCAGAACACCGAAAAGGAGCCGAACAGAGCGCTCTGGGTGAGCGCCGCGCGGCGCAGCACGGGTTCCTCGTCCCAGAGGTCGGCGAGGGACGCCAACGCCCGGGGATAGCGCATCGATGAAAGCGGCGGTCGGGTCGGCAGGGTGACGGCCATCAGAAGCCCGGCGGCAAGCATGGCCGGCATGGCCGCTAAGAAAACAGCCCGCCAGCCGAACCAGGTGGCGACGAAGCCGGCCACCGTCCGCCCCAGCAGGATGCCGCACAGCACGCCGCTCATCACTTTGCCGACCACCACGCCGCGCTTCTCGTCACTGGCGAGGGTCGCCGCGAAGGGAACGATCTGTTGCGCCACGCTGCTGGCCGCGCCCACCACCACCGACGCCAGCAGCAGTGTCGAGGCCGTCGGGGCGGCAGCCGCACCAATCAGTGACAGGGCCAGAAGCACAAATTGGATGACGATCAGGCGGCGCCGGTCCACCAGATCGCCCAGTGGCAGGAACAGGATCAGGCCGAAGACATAACCGATCTGCGTTGCGCTCGGGATCAAGGGGGCCGCGGCGGAGTCGGGGAAGGCCCGCTCGATCATCGCCAGAATCGGCTGATTGTAATAGAGATTGGCGACGCCCATCCCGGCGGCCACAGCCATGGGGACGGTTGGAATGCGGGAAAGACCTTGGCGCATGCGGATCGCTATAGGAATTTGGATGGTAATGGCATAGCGGCGCGACTTTGACCACGGCGAATTGACACGCCCTTTGCCGGAACATTGTATGATCCGGCCGTGACCGAAGCACGAGACCTTCTTACAGCCGGGCGCCGCTACGCCAAACAAAACGGCGCAGGGGTTGCGATCTCGCTGATGCTGCACGGCATCGCAGCGTTTCTGGTGCTGTTCGCCGTCGCTCGGACCACCGCACCGACGCCCCAGGCCGCGATTCCCTTCGTGCCGGTCGATCTCATCCGGCTAGGTGCCGAAACCCAGTCGCCGCCGGCGGAGCACAGGGCCATCGTGCCGCAACAGAAGGCGGGCCATCCCCAACAGGCGGCCAGTCCGACCCGCGAAACCGTATCGCCCAAAGGCCGCAAGCCGTCGCCCGAGGAGGCACTGGACGCCAAATTGCGGGCCCTGGCGCGCTTGCGGCAGCCGGATACCAAGCTGCCGGTCATCGGCGGGCAGGGCATCTCGAACGTCGATGCCGCCAACGGCACTCCGGGCGATTCAGCGACCTACAGCATCCGCGATTACGTGCTGGCCCAGGTGTTACGCCACTGGACGCTGAACCTGTCGCATATCAGCGAGCGCCATTTCATCATTCCCATCGCCGTTGCCATGAAGCGGGACGGCACCATCGCGTCGGCGAAGATCGTGGAGCAGGCGCGGGCCAAGACCGATGCGCTCTACCGGGATATCGCGATCGGGGCGCGGAACGCGGTGCTGGTGTCGTCGCCGATCAAGCTACCGCCCGGCGATTATCCCAAGGAAATGCACTTCACCCTGATGCTGGACACGCGCGCAGTGCTGCGCTGACACGGTCCGCGGCGCCCAGGGGCTAAGGCAGATCGCGCGCCACGCGGAAGCCGGCCAGGGTGGAATAGTCGAACTCGCCCATTTCCGCTTGTCCTCCGGTGCGCGCAGCTGAGCGCACGAAGACGGGCACGTTGTCCCAGGACCCGCCGCGCAGGACATGCCGCTTGCAGTCTTTCTCCGTCCACGGACGGCCGTCGGTCGGCGCGCCAACATAGCTCTTGTGCCAGCAATCAGCGGTCCACTGCCAGACATTCCCCAACATGCCATAGAGGCCGAACGGATTGGGCTTGAAGCTGCCGACGTTGGAGAGGGCGCGGAAATCATAGCGGCTGCCGCAGCCGTTGCAGTTGGCATTGCCGGTGCCGATCGCTTCTCCCCACCAGCGGGCGGTGGTGGTGCCGCCGCGGGCGGCATATTCCCACTCGGCTTCGCTGGGCAGCCGATAGGGGCCGGTGCGGTTCGGCAGGTGGGGGCGGGCGCGGCGCACCTCTTCGTTGAGCCAGCTGATGTAGGCCTGGGCGTCCTTCCAGGAAATGCAACTGGCGGGCCAGCGGCTCGGCTCCTCGTCATAGGGCGGATAGGCATAGCCTTTGGACGGAACGCGCCAGCGCATGTCGAGCAGCTTGTTGCAAGGCTCCGGCTGATACCCGGTGGCGCGCAGAAAATTCAGGTACTGCTCGCTGCTCACGTCATATTTGGCGAGGGCAAACGCCTTGATCGAGACGATGTGCTGGGGCCCCTCGCTGTCGAAGCGGCCGGGCTCGGTGGTCGGGCTGCCCATGACGAACTTGCCGGCCGGTATCCCCACCATCTCAGGGCAGTTCGGGCATTCCTTGAACTCCCGGCCAAGCTGTTCATTGGCGGCGATGGGCGCTGTCAGCGCGGCCATCACCAGCAGAACGGCGGCAAGCTTCGTGTAACGCATTCCCCTACCCAAGCCAGTGCCGTTTGACCGGCAGCCCCCGCCGCAGCCGCCAAGCGGCCCAAGCGCTGGGAATATCGGCTTCCCAGTGGGGCAATAGAACCACAATGGCGCAGCCGTCGAAAATCGACACGGTAATGCCGATGCCGATGGTCCAGAAGGCCACGGCCGAGCTGCCGCCGGCTGCCAGCACCATGCTGCCGACGAGCAGGCACAAGCCCATGAACTTGGCCGAGCGGGCGTGGGTGGCGGTCATGCGGTGGAAGCGAAGATAACAGATCAGCTGCTCCAGGAACTCGGCGATCAGCCCGTACCAGATGACAACGAAGTTGTTCACGATATCGGTGGGGCGCAGGAAATAAAGGCTGGTCTGGCTGGCCAGCCAGAAGAAGAGGTCCACGGTGGAATCGGCGCGCCGCAATTCCGTGGTGGAGACCCCGAGCCGACGGGCGATGATGCCGTCGAAGATGTCGCTCAAGGTGGCGAGCAGGAACACCAACGCAAGAAACCCGCCGTGCCCGTACCATCCCAGCACGAGTACGGCGGGAATCGCGAAAGCACGGAAGACGATGAGCGCCATGGGGACATGCCGGGCCATGGCGCTCATCCCGTCTTACCAGAGATGCACGCGCTGGTCCGGCGGCAGGTAGTATTTGTCGCCAGGCTTGACGTCGAAAGCACGATACCAGGCATCGACGTTGCGGAGCGTGCCGAGGACGCGGAACGGACCCGGCGAATGCACGTCCGAGAGGATGCGGTTGCGCAGGTCGCCTTCACGGAACTTGATGCGCCAGACCTGTGCGTAGGACAGGAAGAAGCGCAGGTCGCCGGTGAAGCCGTCGAGCACCGGCGCCGGCTTGCCGTCCAGCGCGATGTGATAGGCCTTCAAGGCGATCGAGACACCGGCCAGATCGGCAATGTTTTCGCCGAGCGTGGAAGCACCCCTGATATGCAGGCCCGGCAGCGGCTCGTAGGTGTCGAACTGCTTGACCAGTTCCTGGGTGCGCGCCTTGAAGTTGGCGCGATCCTTCGCCGTCCACCAGTCCTCAAGATTGCCGGTGCCCGTGTATTTTGACCCCTGGTCGTCGAATCCATGGCTGATCTCGTGGCCGATCACCGCGCCGATGGCGCCGTAATTCACCGCATCGTCCGCATTGGGATCGAAGTACGGCGGCTGCAGGATGGCGGCCGGG
>JBJKRM010000141.1:0-3675 GCA_046704685.1 Rhizomicrobium sp. | reverse complement strand
TCCGGATCAACGACTTCCTGTCCGGCCTGTTCCTCGGCGCCGGCATCAAGCTGATTGATTTCAAAGTGGAATTCGGCCGGCTGTGGGAGAACGATTATATGCGCATCGTGCTCGCCGACGAGATCAGCCCCGATTCCTGCCGGCTGTGGGACGTGGCGACCGGCGACAAGCTGGACAAGGACCGTTTTCGCCGCGACATGGGCGGGCTGATGGAAGCCTACTCTGAGGTCGCGCGTCGCCTGGGAATCCTGCCCGAATCAGGGCAAGGAGAAGCCAAAGGACCGATGCTGGTGAAATGACGCGCGCGGCGCGTTATCCCCAGTGCGGAGCCCCAAAGGGGATCCAGGTGACAAGGAGTTTGGCCTCCCTTCGGGTCGAGGCACCGGAATTCGCGAAGCTGCAACGCCCGGCAGGAGTAGTGTGCCCTGCACGTTCGGCTGCGCGCCTGCGGCGGCAGGAACCATGGAGATGAAACACTGATGAAAGCGCGCGTCTTCGTCACTCTGAAAAACGGCGTCCTCGATCCGCAAGGCAAAGCGATCGGCCACGCCCTCAACAATCTCGGCTTCGGCGCGGTGGGCGCCGTCCGCCAGGGCAAGCTGATCGAGATCGAGCTTGATGAAAGCGATGAAGGTGCGGCGCGCGCCGCGCTCCAGGAGATGTGCGAGAAGCTGCTCGCCAACACGGTGATCGAGAAATACGAGATCGAGCTTCAATAGGAACCGGAAGGGGGATGTGATGTTGCGTTCGCTTTGTGCCGCATTGCTGGCGGGCATGTTGTTGAGTGGCGCGGTGCTGGCGCAGGACAAGCCGGCGCCGACCGACAGCCATCTGGCCGCCGCGGTGGACATGCTGCAAGCCATGAATGCCCAGCGGACCTTCATGGCGGTGATCGATTCGATGTCGCAGGTGATCATCGGCCAGGTCAAGCAACAGCACTCGGACGCCGACGACAAGTCGCTCAACGCCTTCAAGGCCGCCTTCGCCGAGGAGATGCAAAAGGAATCCGCTGACCTCATGAAGATGCAGGCGGCGGTCTATGCCGAGCATTTCAGCGAATCCGACCTCAAGGCCCTGGCGCAGTTCTACCGCAGCGATGTCGGCAAGCGGTTCATCGACGAGCAGCCGGCGATCATCAAGGAAATCTCGCCGCTGGCCATGAAATGGGGCATGGCCGCCGGCCGGCGCGCCGCCGAGCACGCCATGGAGAAACTGAAACAAGAAGGCATCACGCTGTGAAATCCGCCAGCGTCGTCGATCGGGACAAGCGGATCGGGAAACACAAGACACGTGCAGGCGTGAGCGTGGTGCTCGCGCCCAACCACCGCCCGTCCCGGCCGGGGCAAGGCGGCGCCCAGAGGGGGGAATTATGAGGATATTCGTTTCAGCCGCATTCGCCGCGCTGGTTGCCTGCACACCGCTGGCCATCGCCGCCGACGCCGCTCCGCCGGCCCACGCCGCCGACAAGGTCACGGCGGAGAAGCTCAATCTGGCCGGTGAGCTGATCGCGGTCAGCGGCGCCAGCCGCATGTTCTCTTCAACGGACCAAGTTCTCGCCGTCATCTTTACGCAGTTCCGCAAATCCGGCATCAACATCGACAGCGAGACCGAAGCCGGGCTGAAGAAGATCTGCCGGGAAGAACTCGAAGCGGCCAAGCCAAAGCTGCTCGAACAGTACCGGGTGATTTATGCCCGCCATTTCTCCGAAGCCGACATGCGCAACATGATCGCCTTCGACAAGTCTCCGACCGGCCAGCATGTCGTGGCGGAGATGCCGGCGGTCGTCCGCGAGACAATGCCGCTTTCGGCCGAGTTGATGATGAAAACCATGAAACGCGCCATGGCCTACATGAAAGAACGCGCCCAGGAAAAGGCCCAAGAAAAGAAGGACAAGCCCGCGCAATGAAATCCGCCGTCGTCGTCTTTCCGGCCTCCAATTGCGACCGCGATGCGGCCACCGCCCTGGAACAGATCACCGGCATCAAGCCGCATATGGTGTGGCACGGCGACAGCGAGGTGCCGGACGTCGACCTCATCGAGCTGCCGGGCGGCTTCTCCTATGGCGATTACCTGCGCTGCGGGGCGATGGCCGGCCAGTCCACCGTCATGCGGTCCGTCAAGGAGAAGTCCGAGCAGGGCGTGGCGGTGCTCGGCATCTGCAACGGCTTCCAGGTGCTGACCGAAACCCACATGCTGCCCGGCGTACTGATGCGCAACGCCAGCCTGAAATTCGTCTGCCGGCCGCAGCCGCTGGACATCGTGGAGACCCAGAGCGTCTTTAGCCGGAAATACGATGCCGGGCAGCGCGTGGTGTTCCCGGTGGCGCATGGCGACGGCAACTACATGGCCGACGAGGAGACGCTGGACCGCCTGGAAGGCGAAGGCCGCGTGGTGTTGCGCTATGCGCCGGGCGAGAACCCCAACGGATCGATGCGCGACATCGCCGGCATCCTCAACGCGAAACGCAATGTCCTGGGGCTGATGCCCCATCCCGAACGCGTCTGCGATCCTCTGCTCGGCGGCACCGACGGCCGGGCGATGTTCGAAGGCCTGATCGAGGCGCTGGCGTAGAGATTTCCATGGTGCTCGCCGTCAACAAATTGTCATCCCGGCCAAGCGCAGCGAAGCGGAGCGCAGAGCCGGGACCCACTTCAACACCCGACAGATTTCCGAGTGGGTCCCGGGTCGCGCCTGAGTGCCAAACGGCGACACCGTCGTGGCGCGCCCGGGATGACAATGTTGTTTTGATTCTTCGCGCCTCTCCGCGTGCCCATTCCATGAGATCCCCCAGATGAACGTCCACACCCCCGTCACGCCGCAGATCGTCAAGGAGCACGGCCTCAATGATGCGGAATATGCCCGCATCAAGGAACTGTTGGGCCGCGAGCCCAACATCGTCGAGCTGGGCGTCTTCTCGGTGATGTGGAGCGAGCACTGCTCCTACAAGTCGACCCGCGCCCATCTCAAGAAGCTGCCGACCAAGGCGCCGTGGGTGGTGCAAGGCCCCGGCGAGAATGCCGGCATCATCGACATCGGCGACGGCGACGTCTGCGTCTTCAAGATGGAGAGCCACAACCATCCCAGCTTCATCGAGCCCTATCAGGGCGCGGCAACCGGGGTGGGCGGCATCATGCGCGATGTCTTCACCATGGGGGCGCGCCCGGTGGCGATGCTGGATTCCTTGCGCTTCGGCGATCCCGATCATCCCAAGACGCAGCACCTGGTATCCGGCGTGGTGGCGGGCATCGGCGGCTACGGCAATTGCATGGGCGTGCCGACCGTCGGCGGCGAAGTGAACTTCCACAAGTCCTACAACGGCAACATCCTGGTCAATGCGATGTGCGTCGGCCTCGCCAAGAAGGACAAGATCTTCTATTCGGCGGCCAAGGGCGCCGGCAATCCGGTGGTCTATGTCGGCTCCAAGACCGGGCGCGACGGCATCCACGGCGCCACCATGGCGTCGGCCGAATTCAATGAGGATTCCGAGGAGAAGCGGCCGACGGTGCAGGTCGGCGACCCCTTCACCGAGAAGCTGCTGTTGGAAGCCTGCCTCGAGCTGATGGCGACCGACGCCATCATCGCCATCCAGGACATGGGCGCGGCCGGCCTCACCTCCTCCTCGGCGGAAATGGCCGACAAGGGCGGCGCCGGGGTGGAAATCGATCTCGACAAGGT
>JBJKRM010000140.1:0-5544 GCA_046704685.1 Rhizomicrobium sp. | reverse complement strand
GTGCCGGATTCGCCGGTCAGCATCACCGTCGAATTCGTCGGTGCGCATTTCGCGACCAGGCGAAAGTCGTTCTGCATAGGAGGGCTCGCTCCAATGATGTTCTCGAAGCTGTACTTGGCGCCGACCTCCGTCTTGAGGGTTATGTTTTCGGTGAGCAGACGCCGGCGTTCCAGGGCGCGGCTCACCACGAGCTTGAGTTCGTCGGCATCGAACGGCTTGGAGAAATAGTCGAAGGCCCCGAGCTTCATCGATTTCACGGCGGTGTCGATTTGCGACAAGCCGGTGATCATGATGACGTCGACGTCGGGGTAGCCCTCCTTGATGCGGCGGAGCACTTCGAGGCCATCGATCTTGGGCATCATGATGTCGAGAATGACGACGTCGTAAGGGTTTTCGTCGATCTTTCGAAGACCTTCAAACCCGTCCTGGGTGGCATCGAGCTCGTACCCGTCGGTCTTGAGGATGCGCAGACAGCTGTCGATGATGATCCGTTCGTCATCGATGATCAGAATCCTGACGGTCACGCCGTGCCCCCGCTGTTTTCGACTTCGGCGGTCTTGGCCGGCCGCGGCAACGGGAGATACACCCGGAACGTGGAGCCTTCTCCGATTTCGCTCTCGATCTCGATGGTCCCGCCATGGGCCTCGATGATCCCGTGGGTAACGGACAACCCCAGCCCCGTCCCGACACCAACCTCCTTGGTGGTGAAGAAGGGATCGAATATCCGCTCCAGATTCTCCTTGGGAATGCCGCAGCCGGTATCGCTGATCGACAGTTCCACTGCGGGACCGGCATCGGCACCCGTCAGCAGCACCCTGGGGCCAGATGTCTGGCGTGTGCGGATCACGATGCTTCCTTCACTGTCAATGGCGTGCTGGGCGTTGACCAGTAGATTCATGACAATCTGCTTTATCTGGTCAGGATCGGCCCATACCTGTGGCAGAGTGAGATCAAGGTCAAGAGTCATGTCGATATTGTTAAGAAGCGCGGGCCGCTCCACTAGGCGCACGGTTTCTTCAATGACCAGGTTGAGATCGATGAACTTCTTTTCCGGCGGCTTTTCGCGGGCGAAATCAAGCAGCCGGCGGATGATGGTGGCACACCGCTTGGTTTCTCTGATCACCAGGTCGAGATCTTCCGCGTCCTGGCTTCCATCCGGCATCTTTTGACGCAGCAGGCTGGAGAAGGTGAGCACTCCGGTAAGAGGATTGTTCAACTCATGGGCGATGCCTGAAGCAAGAAGTCCTACCGACGCGAGTTTTTCACCGCGAGCCGTCTTTGCTTGGGCGAGGCGGAGCTCCTCGGTCCTCTGCTGGACCTTCTGTTCGAGCGTGTGCGCCCATTTGCGCAGTTCCGCCTGTGATTTGCGCAGAGCTGCCGTCATCGAATTGAATGTACCTGCCAGCCGGCCGAACTCGTCTGGGCTGCGCACCGGGATTTTATACTTCAGATGCCCGGATGAGATGTTCTTCGCTCCGGTTTCCAGATCCCGCAGCGGCCGGAACACGAGGCGGTGCACGAAGAAGGCGATCAGCGTCGACGCGACCAGCACGAACCCGAGCAGGAAAGCGACGATCGACAACACGCTTTTGCGGATTCTGTCATCCATCTGGCTTAGCGAATAGCGGATGTCGAGGACGCCAAGGACCGGCGTTGTTGGCGAGTGGTGGTGACAGGCAGACTTGTAGCAAGAAGGCTCGTTGCGGATGACCTTGATGCCTCCCAACAGGCGCTCCCCACCGGGGCCCGTGAACGTCCATGTGCGCTTGCTGCGTCGCCCGTTGTGCTGCGGCTTGCCCCCTTCATGGCATGACAAGCAACCCTCCGCCTTGCGGTCAACGATCTCGCCGACCTCGGGGCCGAACGTCGAATGAATGATTCTGCCGTCCATGCCGATGATTCTGATTCTGTCGATGCTGTTCTCATGGGCGATGTCGTGGATGACTGTGTCCACGTAGGTGGGCTGATCGCGCAGCATCGCAAAGCGCAGGCTCTTCGTGATGACGTCGGAGAGTTCGGTGACGTGGCTGGCCACGGTGTTGAGCAGCACGTCACGTTGGCGCTGGGTGACCAGCAGGATGAACAGCACGACGACCACCGACAAGGTGACGCCGAGATAGAGCCCGATTTTGAACTTGAGAGTTTGCCGTTCCATCGATGGCTTGGCTGGGGTTGTTCGACCTGTTTTCGGCTGAGCGCGCTGCCGGCATTGCCGTCGTGCAAGGACTCGCCCACAAGCTAGAACCAACATTGTTGAAGACGCAATTCAACGGCCGGCGGCAGCGCCGTCTGGGCGCATAGGTAATTTCCGCAAGGCCGATCCGCCATGGCAGCGAAGGCCGCTCATCGTGCGATGCCGCCAAGTGTACAAGAAATCCATCGGTAGGCTGATCGTCACAACCGATTGATAACAAAGTAGGAAGTCAACAAGGGCCGCACCGGGCTGTACAAAATCTCTACACAGTACGGTCGCCCACCGGCATCGGGTGTTGTTTCATAAGCCTCTGATTCGTCATGCAAAAAAGGAATAATGCCGTCGTGGCACGGCATTTGCTCCTTGGTTGTCGACAGCGATGAACGGCAAGCCCGATGAGCAACTCAAACAAGGTACTGGTGGTCGATGACGACGACATCGTGCGCCTCAGCTACGAAAGATCGCTGAAGGCCGCGAACTGTGATGTTGAAGTCGAGACCGTTTTGAACGGCGAAGATGCGCTTAAGGCGATGGAGCGCAAATCCTTCGATGTCGTGCTTCTCGATCTTCGTATGCCCGGCATGGATGGCATGACGGTCCTGAAGTCGATCAGACGCGATTGGCCGGCAAGCGGCATCATCGTCATCACCGGCTATCCGACCATCGAAACCGCCAAGGAAGCCATACGCCTCGGTGCCTGCGACTACCTCGCCAAACCGGTGAGCCCCGCCGACATCGTCAGCGCCGCCACCACCGCAATCGCCCAGAAATCGTGGGCCCTACGAAGGTCCCCTACGGGCCCCGATGGGCCTCCCGCCCCCACCAATGACACCAGTGAAGGGGCGAGCAAGCTCGCCTCATGAAAGAAAACGACAGGAGTTGACAATGGGTACTCTCAAGAAAGTTTTGGTCGTCGACGACGATCCGGTCATCAGCCACAGCTTCAACCGCGTTCTTGCCGGAAAAGGCTATGCCGTGGTGAGCGCCGAGAACGGCAAGGAGGCGCTCGAGAAGGTCGCAAACGAAAAATACGACGCAGTTTTCGCCGATATCCGCATGCCGGGCGAGGACGGTATCGAGGTGGCGCGCCAGGTGCGCGCGGATCAGCCTTGGATGCCCGTCGTCATCATTACAGGCTACGGCTCCCCCGAGAACGAGGCGCGTGCCGAGGCAGTCGGCGTCAAGGGCTTTCTCCGCAAGCCTCTCTCCCCGGCGATGATCGAGGAGAGTGTTGCCGCGGCAACGGCCAAAGTGCAGGCGCCCGCCGCTCAGCCTGCGAAGTCTGCCGGCGAGGAGGAAACTGCCAGGCGCGGTTTCGGCACGGTCCTGAAGGATGCCGTTCTGTTTCTGGCCGCTCCCTTTATCGGCTTGGCCTATATTGCACTTTTCCCGTTCATCGGACTGGCGATGCTGATGTGGATGGGCGCCAAGGCTTTGCGGAAGCAGGCAGCCTGACGGTCGGTTCTCCCGGCCCGGGGCCGGGAGAACGGCTTGTACTCGAAACCGTCAGGGACGCGGGCGATCACTCTCATGGTCGGCCTTGGCGTGCCGATCGGTTGTATGCATGATCCAAAACGCCGCGGGGGGCATCACGATTCGCGGCAAGCCGTGATCGTACATGTGCGTGCGTACAATTTGCCTCTTGCAATCGCGCCTGAGGATCGCACAAAAAACACAAAATCACACGGCTGGGCGCCGGGGCGACAGAATGGCACAAAGCTTGTTTAGGCGGGGCATAGCCGGGCAGTTCACCGCGGCGCTGGTGCTGGTCTTGATTGGGCTGTGGTCGCCGGCGGCAGCCGGTAGCGAACAGTGTCTTTCCTGTCACCAGATTCCGGGGCTGCAGAAGACGCTTGGGGACGGCGAGACGCTTTCCCTGCACATTTCCGGTGCCACCTTCGCGAAATCGGTTCATGCCATGTTTGGTTGCGCCGGATGCCATTCCGATATTGACCCGGCCAAGCATCCCGGCACTCCGCTCTCGATCGCCAGCAAGCGCGCCTTCTCGGTCGAACGCTCGAAGGTATGCGCCAACTGCCACTCGGATCAGGCCAGCCAGTGGAACCACGGCGTGCATGCCGCCCTTGTCCGCGCCGGCAATCCGATCGCGCCCGTTTGCACCAGTTGCCATTCGCCGCACTCGGTGATGAAGGGGGCCGCCGAGTCGATTGACACGGTGCCCTGCAAGACCTGTCATGCCGGCATTTTCAAGGCTTATGCCTCGAGCGTGCACGGCGTCTTGCGCGGTGCGGGTATTAAGCAGGCACCGCTCTGCTTCAGTTGCCATGGCGCCCATGACGTGAAGGTTCCAACAGCAGGCGCCGGCATGAAGGGCGTTTGTCTCAATTGCCACAAGGATGCGATCGCCAAACATCGTGAGTGGCTGCCCAATACCAAGCTGCATTTCGACGTGGTTTCGTGCCCGGCCTGTCACTCGCCAAAGGCCCACCGCAAGGTCGATCTCGTGCTCTACAACAGCACGACCGGCAAGGATGCCGCTAGGCCGAGGGGCGTGCCGGAATTCGAAAGCCCGGACGGTGGCCAGACCGGCCTGGATCCGGCGACGCTCTTCAACCTGCTGCACACGTTGAACCGTCCCGGTGTCGCCAACAAGACCAGCATTAAGGGGCGGCTCGACGTGCAGACTGGAGAGGAGGCCCATGAGCTGGCCCCCGCCAGTGACGCGATCAGGGACTGCAACACCTGCCACAAGGCGGGAGCGGCCGCTTTCCAGAGTGTCACGATTTCCGTCGCCGGGCCGGGTGGCATACCGGTTCACTACGGCGTCCAAAAGGACGTGCTGAACTCGGTTTTCTCCATCAACTCCATCGGCGGCTTTTACGCCATCGGGGGCACCAGAATCACGTTCCTCGACGTGCTGTTGGTCCTCGCGCTGCTTGGCGGATTCGGTCTGCCGGCGCTCCACTTGGCGGCGAAATGGCTTTCGAAGCGCTCGGCCGAATCCGCGCGCCACGACGGTCGGGAGAAGTAGGCAACATGCGGCGCATCTATCTTCATCCGCTTCCCGTCCGCATCTGGCATTGGATCAACGCGACCAGCTTCGTGCTGCTGGTGCTGACGGGGATTCAGATCCGCTATGTCGGACTGGTCGACGTGATTCCGTTCCGGACCGCGGTCATACTCCACAGCTGGATCGGCTTTGTGGTGATAGCCAACTACTTCATCTGGCTGTTGTTCTACATGTTCACGGCGAAGGCGAGGCTGTACCACCCTGAGCTAAACCCGGTGGAACTCTTCAGGGGCTGCATGCGGCAGGCCATCTATTACGGCTATGGCATGTTTAAGGGGCTGCCGAATCCGTTCCACCTCAGCAAGTTCCGTAAGTTCAA
>JBJKRM010000139.1:0-3440 GCA_046704685.1 Rhizomicrobium sp. | reverse complement strand
GTCTTCATGGCCGCCAGTTTCTCGTTGAAGCTGTCGCGCCAGGGCGGCCTGGGGCGCGTGGTGCTGATCAGCGCCCTGTCGGGCTTCGGCGTCTACTTCTTCTCCAAACTGACGCTCGCCCTCGGTCAGTCGGCGATCCTGCCGGTTTGGCTGGCAGCCACCGCGCCCGCCCTCGCCGCCATCCTGATCGGCATGACGCTGGTCTTCCATCAGGAGGACGGCTGATGCTCCGCACCGGTCATCTGCTGTCCGGGGCCGCCGTGCTGGCGCTGATGGCGCTGGCCCCGGCCGTGCGCGCCGCCAGCGTTCCCGACAAGGACATGCTGCTGCAGGCGGACATCGCCGAGTACAATACCAAGACCAAGGTGATATCGGCCAAGGGGCATGTCGAGATCGATTACGACGGGCGCATCCTGTTGGCGGACTCGGTCTCCTACAACCAGAACACCGATGTGGTCTCGGCCGACGGCCATGTCAGCCTGATGGACAAGAACGGCGACGTCGCCTTCGCCAATCACGTCACCCTGACCGACAAGATGCGTGACGGCACGCTCACGGGGTTCGGCGCGCTGCTTGGCAAGCACGGCCGGCTGGTGGCGGCCAGCGCCGAGCGCAAGGATGGCCGCTATGTCATCGCCCGCCATGTCGCCTACACGCCGTGCAAGATCTGCAACGAGCCGGGCCAGCGTACGCCGACCTGGCAGATCCGCGCCTTCCGCGTGGTGCACGACCAGCTGAAGCACAAGATCAAGTTCCAGGACGCCACCCTGGCGATTCTCGGCGTGCCGGTGTTCTACACGCCCTATCTCACCGAGCCGGATCCGACCGTCCGCCACGCCAGCGGCTTCCTCTTGCCCGACATCGGCTCGTCGAGCTCCAATGGCTATTTCATCAGCCTGCCCTATTACTGGTCGCTGTCGAAAAGCCGCGACGCCACCATCCAGCCGATCATCACCACGCGCGGCGGCGACGTGCTGATGGGCGAATACCGCGAACGCTGGAACCATGGCGGCATGTGGTTGCAGGGCAGTCTGGCGCAGAATCCGAACGGCAGCCTCAGCGGCGAGCAGCAGCAGTATTATGCGCATCTGTTCGGCTCGGGGCGTGTCGAACTGACGCCGGTCTGGCATTTCGGCTACGACGCCCAGATCACCTCGAACGACACCTATCTGAAGCGCTACGACATCTCGCAGCTCGACCGCCTGGTGTCGGATTTGTTCGTGACCGGCGAACGGGGCCTCAGCCGCTTCTCGATCGCCGGCTACTTCTTCCAGGGCCTGCGCGCCACCGACAACAACCGCACCTTCCCCGTCCCGCTGCCGCTGCTGCAGTACACCTATATTCCGGTGCACAAATGGGCGGGCGGCCGCTTCCGCTTCGACATCAACGGCGTGGCGCTGACTCGCGACGTCGGGACCGACGATCAGAGGCTGACGGCGGAGGCGCGCTGGCGCCTGCCGCTGGTGACGGAGATGGGCCAGCTTTGGACCTTCCAGGTCGATGCGCGCGGCGACGTCTACCACTACGACTATCAATATTACCCCGGAGAGCCTGCGGCGTTGCCGGCCGGTAGCCACTACAAGTTCCGCGGCCTGCCCTATGTCGCACTCGACTGGCGCTGGCCCTTCATCGCCTATGATTCCAGCGGCAAGTCGATCATCCTGGAGCCGATCGCCCAGTTGGTGGCCCAGCCCTATGGCGGCAATGTGAGCGGCATTCCCAACGAGGACACGCTTAACGTCGAGCTCGACGAGAACAACATCCTCAGCTTCGATCAGGTGCCGGGCTATGATCTGGCGGTCACCGGGCCGCGGGCCAATTTCGGCCTGCGCGCGGAAACCCGCTTCGAATCCGGCTATGCCGAGGCGCTGATCGGCCAGACCTTCCGCCTCAAGAGCGACCCGGCCTTCTCGGCCGTGCCGGGCAACGGCTTCACCGGCACGCGCTCCGACCTGGTCGGCCGCTTCAGCCTGAAATTCCCGCCCTATATCGACCTGACCAACCGCATCGACGTAGATGAACGGAACGGTAATGTCCTGCGAAACGAAGTCTACATTACCGGGACGTTAGGACGCTCGAGCACCCGCATCAGCTATATCCAGCTGTCGCCCACCCTGGGATTGCCGGCGCGCGAGGAGGTGAACGCGCAGGTGGACGTTAACTTCTACCGGAACTGGCAGGCGTTTGCGGCCATCCGCCGCGATTTGAAGGCCAAACAGACGCTCGATAACGAGTTCGGTCTTGGTTACGAGGATGAGTGCTTGGGGATTTCCGTGGCATACCGGAGGCGATATACCTCCGACCGCGATCTGCCCCCGTCTACTTCGTATATTTTGCGGCTGAAATTGAAGACAACCGAACTGCCGGTCCAGCCGTTCAGCCTATTCCCGGAGGACGTCTTCTCCTACGGACGTCCTTGATCGAGATGCGGATTTGCTTATCCTCCGCCGCCGGTTAAGAGTGGGCATCAATTGGGAAATTGCGTTTGGTAATGCGATCTGGAAAGCCTGCCCTCGGATTGATCTCGGCCCTCGTGCTGATGATTCTGGTCCCCGCCCGTGCGGCGGACAGTCTGGAGCGTGACGCGCGCGCGACACCGGCGCCGGTCGCGACCCCGTCGGCCGACTCGACGGCATCCATCAGCCGGGAAGCGGCCAAGCCCGCTCGAGAAAAAGACGAAATCCGCGTCGTGGCGCTGGTCGACGGCAAACCCATCACCAGCTACGAGTTGAACCAGCGAATGAGGCTGGTGATGGCGACATCCCGGATTCCGGACACCCCGGAAATGAAGCAGAAGGTGCGCGAGCAGGTTCTCACTCAGCTCGAAACCGAACTGCTGCAGCTCCGGGAGGCTCAGAAGAACGACATCTCGGTATCGTCCGTGGAAGTCGACAAGTACATGAAGAGCATCCTGGACGAAACCCACATGACGATGGACCAGCTGAAGGAGGTCCTCGGCCATGGCGGCGTCAAGCTCGCCACCTTCCGCGCCCAGCTGGCGTCCCAGCTGCTGTGGCAGAAAGCCGTGCAGGAGCATTACGCCGGCCGCGTGAACATTTCGCCGGAAGCGGTCGACGCCGAAATGGCGCGCATCAAGGAAGGCGCCGACAAGGCGCACTTCATGGTGTCGGAGATCTTCCTGCCGGTCGACAATCCCGACCTGGACGACAAGGTGCACAAGGACGCCGAGAGTCTTGAGTCGCAGATCAAGTCCGGCGCGCAGTTCGAAGCCGTCGCCCGGCAATTCAGCCAGAGCCCATCGGCGGCACAAGGCGGCGACATCGGCATGGTCTATGACGGCCAGCTGGCGCCGGAGCTGAACAAGGCGCTGTTGTCCATGAAGACCGGCGACATATCGCAGCCCATCCGCTCGATCGGCGGCTATTACATCCTGGAGCTGCGCCAGCGCTATGAGCCGGTCGGCACCAAGATCAAGGATA
>JBJKRM010000138.1:0-7864 GCA_046704685.1 Rhizomicrobium sp. | reverse complement strand
TGAGGGTCTTTCGCACGTCAGGAGCCTTTTCGGGCCGCCAACGCTCCAACCGCACGACATTTGGCTCGCTCCGATCCACGCCGCTCCTCCAGGTCTCAGCCAGGTCACAAGTTCGACCGGCAGCCCTCACACCGTCTCGGACTAGGATGGAACTGAAATCGTGCAAAAACAACGGATTACGGTCAAACTGGTAAACCCAATGGAAACCCTCGGACCCCGTGCCGTGAACTTGCCAAGGTTAGGGTCGCGCGTTCGATTCGCGTCGCCCGCTCCAGGTTTTCTGCCACAGGATGAACGTCCTACGGATCGGCCGGCGCGCGTCGCTGGCGCGTCTGGGCCGTCGGTTTGCCGCCGGGCGTCACACGACATAGGCTGTCGGCCGGTTGGGGGTGGACGGCATGTGCAGATCGATTATCGCCGGATATCTGGCGGTTCTGCTGGCAGGATGCAGCTCGGTCCTGCCGCACGAAGCATCGCTCGGTTCCGGCCGGTTCCAGACCTACAGCCAATTGATGGCGTCCTATGACAAGATCACTCCCGGCCGCACCCGGGTGAGCGATCTATCCGCACTTGGCTTCGATCCAAACACTACGCCGAATGTCGCCGTGCTGAACTATCTCGACATCTTCCAGCGCTTCGTACCCAATAACATGATCTCAATGCGCCACGTTCCCAAGCCCGTACGCGATTGCATCGAGGCGCAGAACCGTTGTTCGGCCTACCTTTACCACCTGCAGCACATGGAGACGCACCACAACGGGGCCGTGATACCGGATCTGATCGGCACCGAACGGGACACCACACGGTCCGGCTGGTCTGCTGAGATCGTTCTGTTGGTACGCGACGACAGCGTGGTCTACAAGCTGATGTCCAGCAGCCCAAACCTGCAGGAGCGACAGGACAGGACCCAGCCGCTCGGTCCGCTCCAGAATCTTGGCGGCAATTTGGGTGGCCGCCATTCACCTTAGCGGAATGTCCTATTTGCTCGCAGCGCGCTTGAGCGGCGCATTGGGCGGCGGCGCATAACAGAGGTGCTGCTGCCCGATGAACTCGGCCATCGCCTTGTTGAGGAAATTCCCTTGGAAGTTGCGGCCGCTGCAATTCAGACAGAGTTCTGGAAGCCGGTGGGTCGAGAAGGAATGCTGGCGCCAGTAGAGCATGGCGTCGCTGGCATAAGCGTGGAAGATGGAGGGGAAGTCCTTGAGATTTCCCATCACGGCACCGTTGGCTTCGTTCTCTGGCGTGCGTTCCCGCGGCACATTGCAGCATAGCGTAAAGTCGCCGCCCTGAGTCAGGCAGAGGATGTTCACAGGGGATTCACAGGGCACGTCGGCTGCCGGCAGGGGCCTGCCGGAATTTACCGCGCCGCCCCAGTTGTGCCCGTCGGCATTCCAGTTCACCAACCCGGCCAGGATGTGCAGCCGGCCCACCTTCCCCTGGAAATGCAGGCGCAGGCCTTTGGCGAAATCCATCTTCTTCAGCTGCACGTCGGTCTTCTTCATGAACTTCATGGTGCGGTCGAGGATGTCTTCGACATTATAGGCTTTGCCGGCCTGCAGGTGGAACGAGATCACGAGAAAATCGATGCCGGCCTTTTCGGCGCGATCGAGATAGTCGCGGTCGAGATAGTCGCCGTTGGTGTAAACCTGAAGACAGCATTTGGGCAGCATGGCCTTGACCAGTTCGGCATACTCGAAATTCTCTTCATGCATGAAGAACTCGTTCATGCCGACCAGGCTGATCTTGCGGTCGTAGTCGATCTCCTGCAGATCCGACAGCATCTTCTCGAGCATGTCCATGTCGAGAAATTCGTTCCTTTCCCTGCGGTGGGCGAGAGCCGGATTGCTGTTGGGGCAATAGGCGCAGCGCCGGTTGCACTGCGTCGAGGTCTCGATTTCGATCTTGTTGACCGCCTGCTTGAAGGCTTTCTTCATCTCCTCGGCGTTGCTCAATTTGCGGAATTGCAGCGAGCTAAGCACATTGTTGGCATCGAAGCCGATGGTGCAACCATAGGCCTCATGCCCCTTGTGAGCTGAGGCGGGTTTGCCGGCGAGTTCGCGCATGAAACCGTCATAGACGTGCCGAGGGATGATGCCATGCTGATGTGTGACCTGCGCGCAGTTTTTTGCGTCCTGATACCAGCCGTTCTGGATCAGGAGCTTGATCTGCGTTTCAACATCAAGGGACTCGTTGAGGATCATCGGACACTCCGCGGTTGTCCGAGGTATAAGCTGGCAAGGTAAAGGGGCCCCTAACCGCGGCATGCAACCGCGCTGCATTCGGCGAGAGTCGTTGTTAATCAGCAGTTAATGCCGCGGCGACGCGGACAACCGGTGATGGAATGGCCGAGCCGGTGCTGGAAAGCACAGGCGACGCGCCGTAGAATCACAGAACGTGGTGCGCTAGACGCGCCAAGGAAGGGGGCAATCCATGCGTATTCTGTCGGTGTTGGCGGCATTCGCCTGCCTGTCTGTCATATCGTTGGCTGCCAACGGCCAGCCGTTCTCTTCGGATCAATACGGTTTCACAGCGGAGTTTCCGGCCGATCCGGTGGTTGGCCAGCCACAGGCTGCTGAAACCAACGCCCATGGCAAGGTCATCTCCCATTCCGTGATGATCCAGACGCAGGTGATGGGCGTTTACACGGCGATGGTCACCGTAGAGTCCTACATCGTGCCGACCAGGATCAATACAGGCAAAAGACTGGCCGCCATGCCCAGGTCGTTCGTGTCGGGGCTTGATGCCGTATTGACCTCGTCCAAGCCGGGCAGGCTCGACGGCCATCGGGCGCGTTTCTTCACCTATAAAACGCGCGGACATGTCTCGTCCGGCCGGGGCATTGCGGTGGTGGTCCCAGGCAGGTTGCCGCGCACCTATCTGGTGCTAACAAATCACACTTCGCTAGCATCGGACGGTGAGGTCGCCGCCCTCGACCGCTTCATCACTTCGTTCCAGCTCAAATAGGCGTGCCGGGTATCACCGCGGCACGCTGAGGGCACGATCAGTCGGTTATCTTTTGGGGCAGCGCTGATGACGGCACGTCCGGCCCGAGGTTGAGGACAAAGGCAGGCCCGAACTCGAGCACTTGCTTGTAGGCGCCGATTTGCGCTGACAGCATTCCCGTACCTGCTGGAATGTCCGCTTGGGCCACACCCCAGAAGTAGAACAGCTGCCAGCCGCCCTTCGGTACCGTGACGGCGCTTTCCACGGCGGGTGTGTAGGGTGCTTTTTGCAGTTCGACCTGCATAGACGAGATCACGCCGGAACCGCTGTTGTTGTCGCCCGTGCGTGCATAGAAGGCGACGAAGATCGTGTCGCCCTTGCGGATGGCGCCAGTCAGTGGGGACGAGGTGCCGACGGCATAGTATTGGCTCTGGGCTTTCTCGACATGCACGCGAACAGCCTGCTTGCCGGGAAGCTCCGGCGCCGCGATGATTTCTTTCGTCTGATCGGGGCCGTAGCTGCCAATTTTGCTCACGGCTGGATCGTTGATCAGGGCGCCGGGGACCGGAAGCATGGCGCGAATCTTGGCAAGTTCGCCGGCGAAGTGCTGCTCGGCACTGGCATTGGTGACCGGCGCTGGGGTGGCAGTTGCCGCGGCTGGTGCGGACGCCGGCGCGGCAGCTGGCACAGGTTTGTTGTGTGGCAGCTTCGCCTTGTCGTAATCGGGGCCAAAATCGAGCACGAAGACCGGACCGAAATCGATGGTCTGCTTGGCGGCGCCGAGCCAGATCGTCACTTCGAGAGAACCGGGCTTGTAGTCTTTGTCGGCGACGCCGGAGGCGTAATACATCGTCCATTTGCTGGTGACATTGGTCTTGTCCTGCGCGAAGGCGGCATAGGGCGCTTTGGTTTGCTGGATGCGGATGCCAGAGAGGATGCCGGTCTGCTGGCCTTCCGCTGGCACCTCGGCGCGGGCCCAGAAGGCCAACAGGATCACGTCGCCGGCCTTGACCGGTTTGGTGATGCCGACATTCGCTGAAACGCTCCACGGATGGTCGCCCTTCTGGGGAACGACGAAGCGCATCGCCTGTCCGCTTTGCACGGTTTTGTCTTCGAAGAATTTCGGCTCTTGTCCTTGACCTTGCACCATCCATGATTTCGGCGAAGGAATATTCACCAGCTTGTTGAGGATATTGTCGTCAGCGGCGTGAGCTGCCGTCAAGCCGAGGCAGACGGCAAGCAGAGCAAACAGTATGTGTTTCATTTCCTCCCCCATTGTTTTTGTTTCTGTCCTTGCCTGCAATGCAAGTTGAGGCCTGATTGCATCAGGTCACTCGGATGTGATGGAACGCATCTGTACGTGTACTGACGCTTGGTACGGTAGTGGCTCCATGTGTTGAATGTCGTGCGGTGTGCCGATACGAATGCATGAAATCAGCAAACGGATCATCTGGTGATGACCGATGATCCGTGTGCTGATGCGTCCGCTCCGCTCTATTTCGCCGCGTTCAGTTTGCAGGTGACGCCGCGTCTGGCGGCTGAAGCACAGTCGAGGGCCTCGAACGGCGCCTTGTTGCTGCCCAGCGGAATATAGGCCACCAGTCCGTTCGGGTGCTGGTGGCAGCGGAACTCGACAACGAAGCGCTTCTGCACGTTCTCCCGGCCGATTACGCGCACGTCCTTGTCACCGGCATCGCAGGCGACGCCGCGTTTCTGCAGCGCATCCTTGAAGGTCTGGATGGTGATGATCTGGCCGCCGTTGTCCGAGAGCTTGCAGGGCAGTCCGCGCATCGCCGAGTCATGGCAAGTCGAGACACGCACCGGCGCAACGGAGCCTGGCAAAGCAATCGCCAGCATGTATCCTTTCTTGTCGCTGCAAACGACTTCGTCGAATTCGGTGTGGGCGGCCGAACTCTGTCCCGCCCAACGGTAATTGGTCACTGTGCAGGGCGTTCCGGCTCGCGTGATGACATTGGTCAAGAGCACCCTGGCGTCAGCGATCTCCGGCATCTTGCAGAAGATGCCCGGCTTGCGCCCGGCTTTGACATCCTGTTGGCGCAGTGTATCGGCGGCCAGGCAGGTGATGCCGGACGGCGATCCCGAATCTCGCTCGGTCAGGAAATAGCCCATGCCGTTCGAGCAGGCTGTTTCATAGGTTTTGGTGTGCACGGTTTTGCCAGCGACCGTTTCGGGGCCTTCGGCCGCCAGCATCGCCTTATCGACTTGGCAGGCCAGCGGCATCTTTGCCGCCAGCGCCGTGGCCGCCGCCTTGTCCTCGGCCAGCAGCTGGTCGAGTGTTTTGCCTTGGTTTTTTGCAGTCAGCCGCCTCGACTGGATGGCGTAATCCTCCAGCTTGTTGAATTCATCCGAGGTCATCGACCGGCCATTCTGCGTGCCTGCTGGTACCGACGAGCCACCCATCCCCGGTGTGCTTTGTCCTCCCGCTGGTGCTTGTTGCCCCAGCGCGCCTGCTGTGGACAGCAGCAAGCCCAGTCCCGCAACGATGATGAACTTGTTCATTTGGCATCCTCCCCTTCTTCTTTTCCGTAAAGGAACTCTGTCGTCCCTCGACTTCCGGCTTTGTTGCCCTATGGACCGAAGTCTTTAACTCCTTGTAATTAGAGTGCTTTGACTGCAGATAGCGGTACCATGTTGGCTTACCCAGCCCTGTCGCCTTCAAAGGAAGAAGATAGCGCTCCCACGATCGTCTTTCAGCAACTTTCAATCTTACCTGACAAAACATCACTCCGCGCTCGCATTGTCAGACAAATTGCATGCCAAGAGACCGCTCACACACCCGCATAATTATCATATTAATATTCTTACAGCTGTAATGTGCAGCCCCTGTGCAACAGTTCTGAACGAATTCGGCCACAAAGTCGCCTAAATCTTGACCGTCGGCTTCTGATAGCGCTATCAAATTCCGGTAAGTAGGGGAATAAAAAGGGCGGCTCCATAGGCGCTGTAAACAGCCCTCGCCCCTGCGAACAACGACGCGTCGTTTTTCGAACATAAAACACGACAAAGGGGAGGGAACTCTATGAATCCAACAGCCAGCAAGCTGACTGGACGTGCGAAAAGCGTATTGCTTGGAACCACTATTCTGGCCGGTGCCGTCATCTCAGCAATGCCTGCGGTGGCGCAGGGGCAGGAACAGATGATGGAAACCGTCGTCGTGACGGGTATCCGCGCCAGCCTGCAGTCTGCCCAGTCGATCAAGCGGAATTCCGACCAGGTGGTCGATTCCATCACCGCCGTCGACATCGGCGCACTGCCTGACAGAAGCGTTGCAGAAGCCTTGCAGCGCGTACCGGGTGTGCAAATCACTCGCACGGATGCCAACACCGACCCGCTGCGGTGGGCCGGCTACGGCAACGGCGTGTTCATTCGCGGCTTGGCTTGGGTCCAATCGCTGACCAATGGCGAAGAGACCTTCGGCGCCGAAAACGGCCGCACGATCAGCTTCGCCGATATCTCCGCGGATTTGATGAAGTCCGTGACCGTCTATAAGAACCCGGACGCTACGATGATCGAAGGCGGCGTCGGCGGTGTGGTCGATCTGGAGACCAGAAAGCCATTCGACTTCGACGGCCTCAAGATGGCCGCTTCCGCCAACATCGACTACGACACGCTTGGCGACAAGGGCACGGGATCGTTCAACGCTCTCGTCAGCGACCGCTGGGATACCAAGATCGGCGAAATCGGCGTGCTGGTGTCGGGCGACTACCAGAACCTTATTTCCACCAACGCGCTGGTGTCTGTCGATCCGTGGAAGAACACCGGCATGACGCCTGCCGGCCAAACGGTCTACTACCCGAAAGGGTATACCAACAGCTTCGGCATGATCGGCTACAAGCGTCTGGACTGGAAGCAGCCGCGCGTGGCTCTGGATGCCACCGTGCAGTGGCGGCCGAGTGATAAGTTGGAGTTCACCTTCACCACGATCTTCTCGAAGGCCGAGCCCCAAAGCGTCGAGCACAACGTCGGCTGGATGATTCCGCAATACAATTCAACCAGCGGTACCGTCATCCCCTATGCCGCTAGCTATGACGGGGCGGCGCTGACCAAGTCGCTGCAAAGCTATACTTATGACTCTAGCGGCTACTGGACCGGCGGCACGATCTACGACGCCACGTCCTCATCGACCCAGGCAACCTATTTCGACACCCGCTTCGATGTTCGCCATCACATCAACAAGACCTTCCAGCTGCAGGCGAAGTGGACGCCGACCGACAATCTGGAAGTCAACCTCGACGAATATTACATCGACTCCCGTGCCACGATGTACAGCATAACGATGTACAACGAGTACAAGAGCCCGATGTTCCGTTCGTGGAGCGGTTCGGTCAACTGGTCCAATTGGTGGCCGGACGCAAGCGCTGCCGGAGGCTGTCCGGCGGGCAGGACGTGCGTAAATCCGGTGAACCTCACGGTCGACATCGGCAGCGATTACTCGCCGAGCATCAGCTATAGCACAGCGGGTCAACAGGTCCTTGCCACGCAGAGCAACGCTCTGTGGGCGGCGAATATGGACCACGTCGAAAACAACTATGCCCACGCCTACGTGACCCGTGGCGACGCCAAGTACACCTTCCACGGCGACGGCCTGCTCGGTTATGTGCATGCGATCCAGGCTGGCTTCCGCCTCAACTGGAAGCAGGCCTACACCCGGCAGTCCGGCTGGAACTGGGGCCGCGTCGGCTTCAAGTCTTGGGGCTACGGCGGATGCTCCGGCACCCCGGCCGATCAGGCGGCCAATGCGCCGGCGGCGACCAGGATCGCCGATTGCGTTGCGAACACCCCGGATTTTGCGAACGTCAACTCCGGCAATACACACCTCTACAACTTTGGCCAAGTGTTCGGTCAAAGCATGCCTGCGGTCTGGGAACCGAACATGTCCTGGATGATGAATCCATACCAG
>JBJKRM010000137.1:0-6681 GCA_046704685.1 Rhizomicrobium sp. | reverse complement strand
CAGAAAGGCCGACCGCCTTCAAGAGCTCCATTGCTCTCGCTCGCCGCTCACCAGCCGGAACGCCGAGGAGCTGAAGGATGAACTCGACATTCTCGACGGCCGAGAACACAGGGATGAGGTTGTAGGCTTGAAAGACGAAGCCGATTCTCCTCAGGCGCAGATCGGCAAGCGCCGTATTGCCGAACTTGGTGATGTCAGTGCCATCGATAGCGACCGCGCCCGAGGTCGGCCGATCCAGTCCACCAATGATATTAAGCAGTGTGGTCTTGCCAGACCCCGATGGTCCAGCCAAAGAAGCAAAATCGCCCTTCACGATTGTCAGGTTCACGCCCCGCAAGGCTGGGACATCAAGCGCCCCCTGCCGATAATTCTTGATGAGCCCGCGACACTCGACAATGCCGTCCATGATAATATCCCCTTTAGACATGGCTCATCGCTTCGACCGGGCTGACCTTGGCGGCACGCCTTGCCGGCCACAGCGCAACCACTCCGCCGAGTCCCCAGACCACGGCACTGTAGAACGCAAAATCGCTTACATTCACATGCAAATAGAGAACCCGACCGGCGCCAACAAACTCGGCGCCGCGGCCCAGGAAACCAAGATCAAGCCCGTCCGGGAACGCGTGCACACTGGCCACGGACAGGGCAATGCCGATCATGACGCCGACACCAATGAGCAGAATGGATTCGAGCGCGACCTCCAGAAGCAAAAGTCGTGGCGGCATGCCAAGGGCCCGAAGAAGTCCGAACTCGCGCGTACGCTCGAAAACCGCCATTAGCTGCGTGTTGACGATACCAAAGCTCATCAACGCGAAGATCAACCACAGCCACATCACGACGAAATCCTCAAAGAATGTTCCGACGGCATAAGCCATCGGCTGCAGTGTCTTCCAGTTCTGCACATCGAGTTTCGGCACAGCCTGCTTCAATTTGTCGACCAACCCCGGCAACGCCGCGTCATTAACTGCATCAAACGCTATCTCAGAGATGTCACTGGCAATCCCGGTAAACTTCTGGGCGGTTCGGATACCTGTGAAGGCGAAGCTATCCTCTGCCTGTTGTGTGCTCGCGAAAATCCCCACCACCCGGAACGATCGCTCGGCGAGATGGCCGTCGGCGGCCTGTGTCATCAACACCACGCGCTTGCCGAGTCGGGTCTTCAAACGTTTGATGAGGTTGCGCCCCATCACAATGGAGGAATCATCAACACCGCGAAGATACCGTCCCGCGACAATCCGTTTTGGCAACACGGAAATTTCACGTTCCTGAGCTGGATCAACGCCAACAAAAGTCACGGGCAGGGTCTTGTATTCGCTTTGGACGATAGCGCTCACCCTGACACGCGCTGCGTAGTCCTTGACGGCGCTGGAACGCAGAACCTTGAACAGGACCCCACTCGGAGACGGCATACGATGGGCGACGACCGGATCATCAAGGTACCCTTGGGCATGTATCTGTCCCTCGCCCGTCATCAACCGCAGCGTTGTGTCACGGCTGCTTTGCGACCATGCATGCAGGAAGACCGAAAAGGTTAGAATCGACCACAGCCCAGTGGCAACAACCAGAACGGTGATGATCGTGCGCCGCGGGTTGCGCCAAAGACTGCGCCAGGCAAGCGGGAAGATGAGACGAAGAGCAGCCATCATGTTGCCCTCATCGCTTGAACAGGCTTCAAACGACGCACCCTGGCATATGGCACCAGCCCTGCTACTGCGATGGATAGAGCGATCACCGCAGGTCCGGCCAATACGCTCACCACATTCAGGGCCGGATAAAGCGTCGACGGCATGTGCCACTGCGCAAACAGAGCCTCAGCACCTGGGAATGTGAGCCCGTGTGCCGCATACCAGGCCGTGATGCCTCCACCGAACAGGCATGCCAGTGCTGTACCGCCGGCAGCCAGGAACAGGAGTTCCAGCCAGACCATTCGGCCAATTTTGTCGGGGCGCATTCCCACCGCCAGCAGCACGCCAAACTCGTGCGTGCGCTCCAGAACGGACATGAAAAGCGTGTTGAGGATGATAAAGACGACGATGACAATCAAGCTGACATACATCAGCGACGAGAAACTCATATCGAGCAGGATCGCCTGGCTCAGACCCGGTTCCAGCTGCTTCCAGCTCCGTACAACCAAGCCATGGCTCGTTGCTGTGGCACGAAGCTCCGGCAGATGTGCGTTGATCTCTCCGAGATGGGGTCCTGCCAGAGCGATAACATTAACACTTCCGCCGAGCGCAAAATCCGTCTGAAAGCGCGAGAGCGGCAATTCCACAACCTGACGGTCAATCTCCGACGATCCCGTCGCAAAAATACCGACAACGGTGAGAACATCAGCCGCCACCGTGCCATCACGGGCTGACCCCAGCATGGTCAATCTGCTGCCGATGGAAAGTCCGAGATTGCGCGCCAGCCCAGCTCCGACAACGACCATGCTATGATCACCCGGTTTCAGATACCGTCCCTGTATGACAGTTGTTCCTAGCGACGACACCTTCGGCTCGCGCGCCGGATCAATGCCATATATGGCGGCACCGTAACTGCGCGATCCGTTCGAGAAGATGGCGTACGTCAACGCGCGCGGCGCGATGGCCGTGACGCCCGGAACGCGCTTCAATTCAGCCATCAGGGGAGACGGATCAGAGATTATCTTGTGCAGATCTGGGTCATCACTGAATCCCGGTGGCTGGATCTGGGCAAATCCATCTACCAGTCGCAACACGTTTTCCTTCATGGTCGCGTAACTGCCGATCTGAAGCGCGAGCAGGAAGATGGTGATTGCACCGGCAAGCCCTATCGACGCGAGACTGAGTGCGGTGCGTTGCGGTTGCCGCCAAATGTTGCGCCATGCGAGTGCAGCGAGCATCCGTCAGTCTCTTGGGTTCTGCAGGTTGGATAGCGTGAACAGATATGCCGGTTGTGCGACGTTGAATTGACCGGCGGTGGTTTTGATCCGAGTCCATTTGTCCGGGTCATCCGCTGGCCGCATCGTCATGACGACGGGGTACATGCGACCGCCAAGGCGATCCACCTTTGTGGTTGTCATCATGCGTACGGGCTTCATGTCCTGATCAAAGTATGTCTCAGCCATCATCACGCCGTCATCGCGGACCTTAGCGACCAACTTTCCCCACACCACCGGTGCCCCTGGCTTTGGAATGGCTTCGATGGCATAGACTATATGGCTGCCATCAATTTCCGATCCGATCAGGCGGTGCGTATATTCGGTCAGGACATCGTCAGCCTTGGCTAGATCGTTGTACGAGAAGTCCGATCCCATCCACGACTGCGCCAACATGCTGGCGGGCAGCTTGATGACCTGGTTCAGCTTCGGATTGAATACCCAGGTGTCGTCCCCAAGCTTCAGCGTGGCGTTTCCGGCATCCTTGGCCGGAGCCGTGAAGCGGACAAGTGCGTCGTCATCGCCCTTGGTCCAAGCCTTCATCTTCGAAGTGCGTTCCCAATCCGGCCGATGAATCGTCATCGTGACTTCGGTCACCGAACTCTTGGCACGCCAGTTGTTGAAGGCCTGGCGCAACAGGCTGTCGGCATTGGGAGCACCCCATGCAGATGACATGAACAACAGCGCCGCGGCTGCGGCCCGATACGTAATCGTCACTTGGACTCCCCATCGGTTTTTGTCGAGATGCCTTCGAACAGGGCGAGTAGGTAGCTGCGTACCCACGATTTCGGTGCGATCGACTTGTCGAGCCAGTACTGCAGCATCAGGCCATCCACCGCTCCGACCAGCAGCGCGGCGATCGCCTTGGTATCCACGTCCTTGCGGATTTCGCCGCCGTCTTGGGCTGCGTGCAAAAGGGCTTCGACTTGGCCACGATACTGCACGTAGAGCGACTGCATGGCCTGCGCGAAACGCAGACGGGTTCCGCTTTTGGCCGCCGCAGCCCAAACTTCCAAAGTCACGGGGTAGAGATCGACTTGTTCCATCAGCGCCGAGACCACTGCTTCGGCAAAAGATAGGATCTGGTCCTTCGCTGTCCGTTCCGGTTTCAGCTGCGCCATGGCGGTCAGCATCGTCCGCTGCTCGCACCACTCGAACACGGCGTAGAATAGGTCTTCCTTGTCCTTAAAATAATCGTAGAGCGAGCCCTTGCTCACGCCCGCGGCTGCGGCCACGTCGTCCATGGCCGTAGCCGCGTAACCGGCCTTGGCAAACTGCGTGGCCGCAGATTCCACAATCAGAAGACGTTTTGCGTTGCGATCAACAGTGCGAGCCATGGAAAACAATTATTGACCGACCAGTCGGTCATATATAGGAGAGCCAAGTGCGGCTGTCAACCCACCCAGGCACTGCCGACAACCAACACACAAGCAGTCAAACAGACAGAGGTGCCAAGACGATGCCCACGGATAATTACGCGCAGCACAACGGCGAAAAGAAAATGCAAAACAGCGACCTGCATTTCTGCAAGCCGCTGTTTTTAATTTAACTGTTTTTAGCTCCGGACTACCGCTTCGAGAATTGGAAGCTGCGGCGGGCCTTCGGCTTGCCGTACTTTTTGCGTTCGACCGCACGCGGGTCGCGCGTGAGGAAGCCTCCCGGCTTGAGCACGGCACGCAGGCTCGGCTCGTAATTGACCAAAGCGCGGCTGATGCCGTGACGAACAGCACCAGCTTGGCCGGACAACCCACCGCCCGATACGGAGACGATAACGTCGAACTGGCCGTCACGATTGGTAGCGATCAGCGGCTGGCGCACGATCATGCGCAACACCGGACGGGCAAAGTACACCTTTTCGTCCTTGTCATTGATCACGATGCGGCCGGTGCCAGGCTTGACCCAAACGCGCGCCACCGCGTCTTTGCGGCGACCAGTGGCGTACGCCCTACCCTTGGCGTCGCGTTTGGCGGTCCCTGGTTCGGATGCTTGGCCCGCCGGCGTCTGCGGCTGGGCTTTGATCAACGTCGATTTCAGATCGCTGAAGCTTTTCACATCTTCCGCCATGTCAGGCCGCCTTCACGTGATACTTGGTGTTCTTGGGATTCATCTTGGCAACATCGAGAACCTCGGGCTGCTGCGCCACATGCGGATGCTCCGTACCGGCATAGACACGAAGGTTCGAAAGCTGGCGTCGGCCAAGGGGACCGCGCGGCAGCATACGCTCCACCGCCTTCAGGATGATGCGCTCGGGATATTTTCCACGCATGATGTCTCCCGCCACGCGTTCTTTGATCCCACCGATATAGCCGGTGTGGTGGTAGTACACCTTCTTTCTCAGCTTTTGACCGGTAAGCAGAACTTTGGCTGCGTTGACGACAATGACATTGTCGCCACAGTCCATGTGCGGGGTGTAGCTGGCTTTGTGTTTGCCGCGCAGACGCATTGCGATGACCGAGGCGAGGCGGCCGACGACCAAGCCAGAGGCGTCGATCACGACCCACTTTTTTTCGATCTCGGATGCCTTAGCCGAGTAGGTTGTCATGGGTAAAAATCCATTAGAGCGGACGGGCGTATAGGGGTAATGGCTCAGCACGTCAAGCAGAAAACGCTGGAATCTCGGCAGTATTCTAATGCGGTATTATATTACCTTACCCCCGGCGACAACCGCCCCTGGGATGCGAACACCGTAAAGCCTAGAAGATAATCGACTGCGTCGTCAGTCGGTCCGAGCGGTAAAAACACAGTTTCGCTGCTAACTGGCAGATTCAGACTTGCGTGCTCAACCAGCCGGCACTTGAACAGCCAAGGTAGCCTCGTGCGCACTACCTCATTGTACAGTTGCTGCCGATAATTGCCGCGCATCACCGGAAGGATATCCGGCTCGTTCATCCGCCTGCCCTGGAAATTCCAGCCAACTGCAGCCACCGGCTCATTGCCAATGAAGCGGAATTCATAGTCCGCTCCTCCGTCGATCACACGCACAAGTGCCGCGTGCTTTGCAAGCCGCCCCAACCCTCTCAGCGTCACCTGTGAACGATCAGGAAATCGGCGCGTGCCTCGAAGACCTTCCCAATAGGCAATTGCCCGCTGGATCACATGGCTCTCTGCCTCTTCCACACCACGGAAAAGGTCGTTCGGCGGAACCGATATCGCGCCGTGTTTGTCAGTAGAAACGCCCATTGCGGGAAATCCGATGCGTGCGCCGGCAATCGTACGTTGATCACCCTTACCAGTTGTTGACGTGCGCAGTGCGCGCCATTGCCGCGGCTGTCGCACCAACTTCCCATTTCGCCACGCCTTGGCGGAAATGTGGAGGCCGCGACAGCCGTCCCTTTGCGAGGCTGAGCAGGATCCTATCGGGCTCGAAGAGACTAAACGGCCGTTCATTGGGCCAGCAGAGTACCAACGGTCTTCACGCCCCTTGGGCATCGCTACGAGTTCGCATAGATAGAACTAGATAGAGACGGTGCGCACCGCGCTCCATTACCCAAATTCTTTACGTAAGATCAACATGCCCACTTATTCCGACGACATTATCAAGTCGATCCTGCGCTCCACTAAGGTGATCGCCATGGTGGGCGCCAGCGGCAACGAGATGCGACCGAGCTACTTTGCGATGAAGTATTTGCTCGATAAGGGCTTCGTCATTCACCCAGTCAACCCGGGCATGGCCGGCAAAAAGATTCTTGGACTGACGGTGTACGCCGCACTGAAGGACGTACCGGCGTCAGTCGACATGGTCGACATCTTCCGCAGTGCTGAATTTGCCTCGCCGATCGTCG
>JBJKRM010000136.1:0-8920 GCA_046704685.1 Rhizomicrobium sp. | reverse complement strand
CCCCCGCTGCGGAACGGCTGTTGGCCCCGTAGCTTGGCTCAATTTTGTTCCTTGGCGTGCCGACCTCCGCCGTGCTGCAAGCCCCATCTTCGGAACCATGAACGACGCGATAATACAAATACCCTCGGAAAATGCGTATTTCCGAGATGTCTCCCTTGGGTTAGCCGCGGAAAATTTAGATTTTTCGGGCAATCTAATTCCGATGCGGGACTTACGGACTGGCCCGCATTCCGACGGCTGGGTTATTTAGCCATTAACTAGAAGGGCTTCGGCGGTGGAAGAACAAGTTTTTACGGACGGCATCGGCACGATTTCCGTGATCGGCGGCACGGTTCGGCTGGATTTCATCGCCTATTCGCCGACCGAAAAGGACCCCTCGGGGCAACCCTTGGCTGTGTTTCGTCAGCGGATCATTATGGGAACTGATACCTTCCTGCATTCTGCCGAGAAAATGCACGAGGCGGCGCAGGCCTTGGCCGCCCGGATCGGCCGCTCCACTCCGGCGCCGGTCGAGCCATCTCCAAAACCGGCTCCCCAAAGCCAGTCAAGTCAAACATCGACTCAGCCGGAGCCGACCCCAACCCAAAAGCCTCCGTTCCCGTAAGGCGCGCCCATGTCGCTTGAAAAGCCGTTGGACGAGAACAAAGCCGCCCAAACCGCTCCGCCAGAGCGGCCGGAAACCGACTGCCTGCAGACTGGACTGAAGGGCCTTGCGGCCATCGCGCGTCATCTTGAGCTGGATTGGAGCCTGCAGCGCCTGCTGCACCTCTACGGCCAGGACCGCGAACCGGAAGCCGAGCAGCTGGCTCGAACGGCCCGCGCCGAGGGTCTTCACGCCGCTGTGCACAAGGTTGATTGGAACCGCCTGCAGCGCTTCCGGAAATTGACACCGTTCATGGCTCGCCTGGGCAACGGCGCCTACGTCGTCGTGCTGCAGACCATGGTCAAGCCGGCGCCCGGCGCCGAGGCGGACGCCAAGCCGATGGTCGTCCTGTTCAATCCTCGTGTGCCGGAAGCCAACCTTTTTCCCATCCCCCAAGAAGAGTTCCTCGAACACTGGACAGGCGAAATCATCCTGCTCAAGCGGCCCTACAAGCTTTCGGACACCAACCGCAAATTCGGCCTGGGCTGGTTCGTCCCCGAATTCTGGCGGCAGCGCGACCTCTTGCGCAATGTCGTGATCGCGGCCCTGGCCATGCATGTGCTAGCGCTCGCCGTGCCGATCTTCTTCCAGATCGTCATCGACCGGGTCCTTGTCTATCTCAGCATCTCGACTCTGGTGGTGATCGGCATCGGGGTGGTGCTCGCCATCACCTTCGACGCCATCCTCAACTGGTTGCGCGGTTATTTCGTGCTGCGGACCGCAAGCCGCATCGATATCCGGGTGGCGAAGGCCACCTTCGACCACCTGATGCGCCTGCCGATCGCCTTTTTCGAGGAATCTCTGGCCGGTGTCATCACCAAACACATGCAGCAAGGCTCGCAGATACGCGAGTTCCTCACCGGCCGCCTGCTGACCACCCTGTTGGACCTGCCGGCCCTCATCGTCTTCCTGCCGCTGATGGCCTGGTATTCCGGCATCCTGACGGCGGTGGTGATGGGCGTCACCCTGCTCTTGGCCGCCGTCATCGCCGCCATGATCGGACCGTATCGCCGCCGCCTGCGCCGGCTCTATGAGGCCGAAGCCCAACGCCAATCGGTGCTGGTGGAAAGCGTTCACGGCATGCGCACGGTCAAATCGCTCAATCTCGAGCCGCGCCGCCAGGAGGCCTGGGAGAACGCCGCGGCTGATGCCGTTCGCACTTATGTGCAGGTCGGCAAGATTTCACTGGCTGCCAACACGTTCTCGCAGTTCATCGAAAAAGCCCTCACCATTGTGATCGTTACAGTCGGGGCCTTCCTGGTGTTCGGTCACAGCATGACGGTCGGCGGTCTGGTCGCCTTCAACATGCTGGCAGGGCGCGTCATCAGCCCGGTCCTGCAGCTGATCGGCCTCTTGAACAACTACCAAGAAGTGCTGATGAGCGTCGAAATGCTGGGCGAGGTCATGAACCGGCCGAGCGAAAGCACCCGGCGCGGCCTGACGCCGACCCTGCGCGGCGAGATCGAAATCGACCGCGTCACCTTCCGCTATCCCAACACCGACCGGCCCGCCCTCAAGGACTTCTCAGCCCGCATCCCGGCCGGCAGCATGATCGGCATCGTCGGCCGCTCCGGTTCCGGCAAGACCACGCTGTCCGCCCTCCTGCAAGGACTCTACTACGCCTCCGAAGGCTCGATCCGCATTGACGGCCACGATATCCGAGACATCGATCTGGCCTATCTGCGCGGCCAGAGCGGTGTGGTCCCCCAGGAACCCTTCCTGTTCCGCGGTTCGATCAAAGACAACATCCGCATGGGCCAGCCCACCGCCTCGTTCGAGGACATCGTCGAGGCGGCACGCCAAGCCGGCGCCGACGAGTTTATCCAGCTCCTGCCCCAGCGCTACGACACCGTGCTGGAGGAAGGCGCGGTCAACCTTTCGGGCGGACAAAAGCAGCGCATATCCATTGCCCGCGCCCTCTTGCGGCGGCCACGCTTCATCATCTTCGACGAGGCGACCAGCGCGCTCGATCCGGACAGTGAGGCCATCGTGGTGCGCAACCTCGCCCAGATCTCGAGGGGACGGACCACCGTCGTGATCTCGCACCGGCTGCAGACGATTCGCGACGCACAGGCGATCATCGTCATGGACGAGGGCCAGATGGTCGACATGGGCACGCACGCCCAACTGCTCCAGCGCAACGCGATCTACCGCCAGCTGTGGTCGCAACAGATGTCGAGGGCGGCATGACGATCGACATCATGCGCGCCAAACACACACTCAGGGACGTCCGGTACAACGCCGAAGACCGCCTGCTGAAGCAATGGCGCAACCTGGACGGCTGGATCGAACGCCAGTTCGGCGACGAGACCACCGTTCGCGACGACAGCATGGCCCAGCAGTTCAAGCCGGACGCCACGGCCATTGAAGAGGCTCCTGTCCCCATTTCAGCACATGCTGCGCTTTACACGGTCGTCGCAGTGCTGCTGGTCGCCATCCTGTGGTCGATCATCGGCACCGTGGACCGCATCGTGGTGGCGCCCGGCAAGATCGCCACGCGCACACCACTCATCGTAATGCAACCTTACACCACCTCCCGCATTCTGTCGATCAACGTCCAACCCGGCGACCACGTCCGCAAGGGCCAGATCCTGGTTTCTTTCGATCCCGCCTTCGCCCAAGCCGACGTCGCCTCGATGCAGCACAAGGTCCGCAGCCTGACGGCGCAGGTGGAGCGGCTGCAGGCCGAACTCGGCGGAACACCATTCACCGCAACGGCAACGGACAACAGCGAACGCCAGACCCAGGCGCAGATCTACGGCCAGGAAATGGCCGCCTACTCCGCGGAAATCGCCCAGCGTGACAGCCGTGTCAAAGCCGTGGACTCCCAACTCCGGGCCGAAAACGCCGCCATTGCCGGCCTTAAACAGCAGCTCGCGATGTCGAACAAGGTCGTCGACATCTACCAGCGCCTGCTCGAGCAGAAGGCCGGCGCACCGCTCGACCTGATGAAGGCGCAATCGAACAATGTTGACGTCAGCATGAAGCTGACAAACGCAATCGGTGACCTGAAGAAACTGGTGGAACAACGCTCCGAGATCGAATCCGAACGCCAGTCTTTCATCGACAAATGGCGCAGCGATCACAACCAGCAGCTGGTTCAATCCCGACAGAATCTGTCCGAGGCCAGCGAAACGCTGAACAAAGCGCAGAAAATGAAGGACTTCACCGAGATGCGCGCGCCGGAAAACGGCGTCATCCTCGAAATCGCCGACCGATCGGTCGGATCGGTGCTGCGCGAGGCCGAAACACTCATCACCATGGTGCCCGACGGTGCCGACCTCTATGTAGAAGCCAATGTGTCGTCACGCGATATCAGCTATCTGAAGGTCGGCGCCCCGGTCAACGTCAAGCTGGAGGCCTATCCCTTCCAGAAATATGGAACCCTGAACGGCAAGCTCACCATGGTGAGCCCCGATTCCGTTCCACTCAAAGAGGGCGACAAGACAAAACTCGTCTACCGCGCCCGCGTACGGCTCACTGACCCGCCGCACGACATTGCGGTGCGCGGCATCCACATCCGTCCCGGTCTCGTCGCCTCGGCCGAGATCAAGACGGGTAAGCGCTCCATTGCCTCCTATATCCTCAGTCCCATCGTGCGCACCGCCGATGAAGGCATGCGCGAGCCCTGAGGGCGTCTAGCGATCGGATTTTCCGTCCATGATCGCGGGTTGAAGCCCGTGCGTGCGAGGTCAGTCTTTGCCGACGCTTTCCAGCACCGCGGTGATGATGCGGTCCTGAGCCGGTGCTTCCAGATAAGGATGCATCGGCAGCGCCACCACCACCTTGCTCAGCTTCGAGCTCACCGGCGTCGGCGCGCTGGGATAGTGCACATAGCCTTTCTGCTCCGACAGCGGAATCGGGTAATAGACCGCCGTCGGAATGCCCTGCGCGTTGAGGTCTGCCTGCAGCTTGCCGCGGTTCGGGACCTGGATGGTGTATTGCGCCCAGGTCGATTGCACCCCATCGATGACGTGCGGCACGCGGATACGGTTCGACTGCGAAAGCCCGGCGGCATAGCGGCGGGCCACCGTCTCGCGCAGCTCGATCTCCTCGCGGAAGATCTTCAGCTTCTCCATCAGGATCACTGCCTGAATGGTGTCGAGGCGTGAATTGAGGCCGATGCGAACATTCTCATAGCGGTCCGATCCCTGACCGTGGACGCGGACCGATTTCAACAACTCCGCCAACTCGTCATCGTTGGTGAAGCTGGCACCGCCGTCACCGTAACAGCCGAGCGGCTTGGCGGGAAAGAAACTGGTGGAGGCCGCATCACCGATCGATCCCGTCACCTTGCCGCGATAGGTGGCGCCGAAGGCCTGGGCGGTGTCGCACAGCATCTTCAACCCTTCACGCTTCACGATCGGATCGATCGCCTGATAGTCGGCGGGCTGGCCGAAGAGGTCGACCGGCATCACCACCTTGGGCTTCAGCTTGCCGTCCTTGCTGACCATGGCGATGGCCGCTTCCAGGCTCGCCGGGTCCATGTTGTAGGTGTCATCCAGCACATCGACAAAAACGGGTGCGGCACCAACCAGCGCAACCACCTCGGCCGAGGCACAGAAGGTGAAGGCGGGAACAAACACCGCGTCACCGGGACCGACGCCCCAGGCCATCAGAACGATCTGCAGCGCGTCGGTTCCGTTGGCGCAGGCGATGGCGTGCTTAACACCGGCGAATTTCGCCAGCTGCTCTTCCAGGGCGGCAACTTGGGGACCGAGAATCCATTGACCGCCCTCGACGGCAGCCAGCACCGCCTTGTTGAGCGGCTCACCGAGTCGCCGACGCTGTTCCTGCAGATCGATGAAGGCAATGGATTGGGGCACGTTCACTCTCCAACACTCGTTTTTGACGCTGCGTTTTTTAAGGCTTGGGCCGGCCGGCTGCCAACGCACATGACGACACATTATGTTGCCGATTGCGTCAACGGGCCTTAGATAGGTTTAACCGCCCCAATAACGCCCCCCACAAAGTTCCTGGAAGAAACGCAACCGCAATGATCGCCGAGATCGGACTGTTCGCCCTGATAGTGGCGCTCTTTGTCGCGGCGGTCCAATCCGCCATTCCCCTGATGGGCGCGGCGCGCGGCGAGATCTCCTGGATGAAGATCGGCTCGACGGCCGCGGTGGCGCAGTTCGGCTTGGTGACGCTCGCTTTTGCCTCCCTCATCTGGCTGCACGTCACCAGCGATTTCTCGGTCCTCAACGTCGTCCAGAACAGCCACACCGACAAGCCACTGCTCTACAAGATCACCGGCGTGTGGGGGAACCACGAAGGGTCGATGGTGCTGTGGACTTTCATCCTGGCGCTCTACGGCATGGCGGTGGCCGTGTTCGGCCGCACCCTGCCGCCCGGATTGCGCGCCCGGGTATTGTCCGTACAGGGAATGATCGCCTTCGGCTTCCTCTTGTTCATCGTGATGACCTCCAATCCGTTTATCCGGGTCAATCCACCGCCGGTGAATGGCGAAGGTCTCAACCCGCTGTTGCAGGACCCCGGCCTCGCCTTCCATCCGCCGTTCCTCTATCTCGGCTATGTCGGCTTCTCGATGGCGTTCTCCTTCGCCATTGCCGCCCTCATCGAAGGGCGCGTCGATGCCGCTTGGGCGCGCTGGGTGCGCCCTTGGACCCTGGTGGCGTGGTGCGCGCTCACCCTCGGCATCGCCATGGGATCGTGGTGGTCCTACTACACGCTCGGCTGGGGCGGCTGGTGGGCCTGGGATCCGGTAGAGAACGCCTCGTTCATGCCCTGGCTGGCGGGAACCGCACTGTTGCACTCGGCCATCGTGGTCGAGAAGCGCGACACGTTGAAAGGCTGGACGATCTTCCTGGCCATTCTCACCTTCTCGCTCTCCCTTCTCGGCACTTTCCTGGTGCGCTCCGGCATCCTCACATCGGTGCATGCCTTCGCCGTCGATCCGGCACGCGGACGCTTCATCCTCCTCCTGCTGGCAACCGTCACCGGCGGCTCGCTGATCCTGTTTGCCTTGCGCGCCGGAGCGCTGAAGGCCGGCGGCATCTTCTCGCCGGTGTCGCGCGAGGGCGGGCTGGTCTTCAACAACGTCTTTCTCAGCGTCGCCGCCGGCACCGTTCTGATCGGCACGCTGGCGCCGCTGATCGCCGATCTGCTGCATCTCAACAAGCTGTCGGTGGGTGCGCCCTATTACGACTTGGTGATGCCCTTCATCATGGTACCGATGTTCCTTCTGATGCCCGTCGGACCGCTGTTGTCCTGGAAACGCGGCGACTGGAAAGGCGCCCTCGCCCGCCTGCAGTTTGCGGCGATCATCACCGGCATCACGGCCGTGTTCACGCTCATCGCCGCCGGCGTTTCGACCACCAACCTCCTGGCCGCACTCGGCTTCGGACTGGCTGCCTGGCTGTTGACAGGCAGCCTGACGGAATGGGCTTCCCGCATCGGACTGCTTCGCCGCTCGGCCGCCGAAGTTTTGCACCGCGTCCTCCATATGCCGCGCGCCGCACACGGCATGACCATCGCCCATCTCGGCATGGCCCTCGTGCTGATCGGCATTTCCGGCTCGCTGGCCTGGCAGCAGGAGAAGCTGCTGGTAATGCATCCCGGTCAGTCGGTGACCATCGGTGGTTACACCGTTCACTTCGTCGGCGTCGACGACGGCATCCGCGGACCGAACTACACCGCCAACCGCGGCACGTTCCTGGCCGAAAAGGACGGCCGCACTGTCGCGGTGTTGCAGCCGGAACGCCGCCTCTACGACGCCCCACCAGAGCCGAAATCGACCGTCGCCATCCATACCAACCTCATCAGTGATCTTTACATCGTGCTCGGCGGCGCCAACGGCAAAAGCGGTCATGTGGTGCACATCTTCCTCAATCCACTGGTGCCGTGGATCTTCTTCGGCGCCGTGGTGATGGTGCTTGGCGGCCTGACCTCGCTGACGGACCGCCGCTTCCGCATCGGGACGCCCAAACGGGCCAAGTCGACGATCGACCTGACGCCCACGCCGCTGCCCGCGCTGAAAATTCCGACCGGCGTCCGCTACGCCATCCCGGCGATCGCCTTCGTCGTCCTGCTCGGCGTGTTCTTCTGGCGCATCAACCAGACGGCCGGCGGCGACACGCCGAACTTCATCCCCTCGGTGATGATCGGCAAGCCGGCGCCGCAATTCGACCTGCCGCCGCTCTACGCCGGAAAACCGGGATTCAAGACCGCCGACCTCAAGGGTCACGTCACGCTGGTGAACTTCTTCGCCTCGTGGTGCATACCCTGCCGCGCCGAGCATCCGCTGCTGCGGCAGATCCCGAAAAAAGGCATCACCCTGATCGGCGTCAACTACAAGGACAAGCCGGAGAACGCCAAAACGTATCTGGCCGAACTCGGCAATCCCTACAACCGCGTGGTCACCGATGCGCATGGCAGCACCGGGATCAACTTCGGTGTCTATGGCGTGCCAGAGACCTATCTGATCGATAAAAACGGCATTATCCGTTACAAGCAAACCGGTCCCTTGACCGAAAACGTCCTACGCAACCAGATCATTCCCATGGCGGAGAAGTTGAAATGAGGTTTGCCCTCCTTGCCGCACTTTTCCTGGTCTTTGCCCATTCGGCCGCGGCGATAGAGCCGAGTGAGATGATTCCCAACCACAAACTCCAGGCACGCGCCACCCAGATCGACAAGGAACTGCGCTGCCTGGTCTGCCAGAACGAGTCGATCTATGCCTCCCACGCCTCGCTCGCCCATGACCTGCGCATGTTGGTGCGCAAGCTTGTGCTGAAGGGAGACTCCAACGCACAGATCAAGCAGTACATCGTGGCGCGTTACGGCGACTATGTGCTGCTGAAACCGCCGTTCGATCCCGAAACCTATCTGTTGTGGTTCGGTCCGGTTCTCCTGCTCTGTGCGGGTGCCGCGACCGCGATCTATTTCTATCGCCGCCAGCCCGCCACGGAACCGCTGCCGCTCAGCGACGAAGAAAAAAGTCGCCTTGAGGCCATCGACGAGGCGTTGCGATGATCTGGGTTGCCTTCGCCCTGATCCTCACAGCGACCCTGGCCGTCCTGCTCTATCCCCTGTTGTGGGCGCCCAAGCCTGCCGCCACCCGCGCCGATTACGATCTCGCCGTCTATCGCGCCCAGCTCACCGAAGTGGAAGCCGACGTCGAGCGCGGCGTGGTGACGCCCGACCAAGCCGAGGCCGCACGCCTGGAAGTACAGCGCCGCATCCTGGACGCCGGCAAATCCGGCGGCGCGGCGCCGGCCGACGACCGCCAAGCCCGCCGGATGGCCGCCATCGTCA
>JBJKRM010000135.1:0-5374 GCA_046704685.1 Rhizomicrobium sp. | reverse complement strand
GTCGAGGAACTTCATCGTAACTCCCGCCTAGGCGGCCTTTTTTCGCCCGAATTGCTCGCGCGTCAACATCGTTCGGTTGCAGAGGACGGCGTGGCCTCGGGCGACGCAATGCGCCTTCTCCACCCCTACCGCCTTGAAGCCCAGCTTGGCCAGGACGAGGCTGGAAATCCCGTTGTCGTGGTACCAGCCGGCCGTCAGCAACTTGGCGCCGAGCTCGTCGAAGGCAAAGGTCGCGACCCGTCGCGTCGCTTCACTGGCGTAGCCCTGCCGCCACAGCGGCTTGGCAATCCAGTAGCCGAGTTCAAGGGCGCGGTCTTCCCGATGCAGGCCACAGCAGCCGACAAAGTGGTCGTCGGTGATGCGTCGCATGACGAAGCGGTACGTTTGACCGCTCGCCCAATCCTCGGCTGCGCGGACAACATAGGCAGCGGCGTCATCTGTCGTATAGGGATGGGGTACCAAGGCCAGGTTCTTCGTAATCTCGAAATCGTTGAGGGCGGTCGCCAGCGCCGGCACATCACCCGATTCGGGCGGCCTCAGGATCAGCCGTTCGGTTTGCAGTCGCGTCATCTCCATCCCCCCAATGATGCGGTCACCGGGCGGTAGCGGCGCTCCACTGGCGGCTTTCTGCGGCCATAATCCTCGCGCAGCAGAACCATCCTGTTGCACAGCACTGGCTCGCCCCGCGCCAGATTGTGGTGCAGGTAGCTGGTTTCCAGCTTGAATCCGAGCTTTTCCAGCACATGGGCCGAGCCCGAATTGTCATCGTACCAACTCGCTCGGATTTTTTCGGCCTTGAGATCGCGCAGAGCGAACTCCACGATCCGCTTTGCCGCTTCGGTGCCATAGCCCTGGTTCCAGAACACACGGCCCAGCCAGTAGTGCAGCTTGTAGGCACCGTCGCCCAGGCTCAGTGAACAGCAGCCGATCAGGATGCCGGTGGTCTTGTGCACCACCGCGAAATGATAGGCCTCACCCTTGGCCTGTCGCTCGGCCGCCGTGGCAATCATCGCTTCGGCGTCCTTCAGCGTGAAGGGATGGGGGACGTTCGCCAGGTTCTTGGCGACTTCGAAATCACGCAGCCATTTGGTAATCTTGGCGGCGTCCCCCGGTTCTGGGGGGCGTAAGAGCAGGCGCTCGCTTTCCAGTCTAGGCATGGTCATTCCCACGCTCGCCAAGGGAACACAAAAGGGAGACGGCGGACCATCTCCCTTGCCTCTCATGGGCCGCCATATTCATGGCGGCCTATGTCTTCAGCCGCCTATTCTGCTGCGGGCTTCGCAGCCGTAATCGTCGCCGGCATTACCGATACGAACGTGCGGCGCTTGAAGCCCTTTCGGAAGGCCACTTGGCCGTCCGTAAGCGCGTAAAGGGTATGGTCCCTGCCCATGCCGACGTTCTTGCCGGGATGGAACTGGGTGCCGCGCTGGCGGATAATGACGTTGCCGGCCTCGATGGCCTGGCCGCCGAACACTTTCACGCCCAGCCGCTGTCCGGCTGAGTCGCGCCCGTTGCGAGAAGAACCGCCTGCTTTCTTGTGTGCCATTGTTGGAGGTCCTTACGCCGAAATTTCCGTGATCTTGATCTGGGTGAAGCACTGGCGGTGGCCGCGCTTGCGATGGGTGTCCTTGCGGCGCTTCTTCTTGAAGGCCACGACCTTCTCACCCTTGCCCTGGGCCAGGATCTCGGCCGTGACCGATGCGCCCTCGACCAGCGGCGCGCCGGTTTTGGGGGTCTTGCCGCCAACCAGAAGGACTTCACCGAGCTTCAGTTCGGCTCCGACCTCGCCTGCGACCTTTTCGATGGACAGGACATCGTCCTTGGCCACCTTGTATTGCTTGCCGCCCGTGCGGATAACCGCGAACATAGCTAAGTCCCTGAATTAGATAATTTTCCCGAAGGACAGGGTCCCCCGGGGAGCGGCGCAATATACTGACGATCCCCGCAGGGTCAAGCCGCAGAATAGGAATAGCGGCGACTGTGGGGATTTAACACAGACGCGGTCTCGGCTGTGCCGCGTAATCGGGTCGGGCAGACGGAACGGAAAAGGAATATTGTCAACGAAGGGGGGCCGGGAGCTCTGGTCCGAGAGCGCGTCGTCGCCATGCGGCTGATGGTTTGCGCTCGCCCAGTGATGACGTGCCTTCTTACTCGTCCCCGCCCACGCCGCCTTCGAGGCTCATGCCGGTGACGTCGAGATCGCGCGATGCGGCCGCCATGCGAGGGGCGACACAAACCGTCGAACGGTAGGTGAAGAACATGTCGCCGGTGCCCCAGCGGCGCAAATTGGTGCGTTCGGTGCAGTCCTTGACCGGGACTTTGGGCGTGCATTTCACCATGCCGTCCTTGAAATGGCTCAGGGCTTCGTCCTCGGTGCATTGGATGGTCTGGCCTGAGGAGTACAGACCCGCCATGCCCTGATTGGACTGTATCACGTCGCCAATCACGACCTTCAGATGGGAGCCCGGGATACAGCGCAGAATCTCGCCTTCCATGCTGGAATCGATCCAGGTGTTGCCCACCATATGGGAGGCGGGGAATTCCCGACCGTCGGGCGCCACGCACACGGCGTGGATGGCCTTGACCACGCTGGCCTCCTGCATCTGACAGCGGCCGGTGGTATGGATGGCGCCGATGTCGCCGCCGCCGCCCACGTGATTGTTCACAGTCACGTATTCGTTGAAGCCGTTGTAGATCACCACATTGGCGCTGGCACTCGCTTGCGCACTGGCGCTGGCCGAGGCCGAAGCAAAGGCGGACGCCTCGGCGGAGCCGCCCCCTGATCCTTTGTTGATGACAATGCTCTTGTTGATCGAGATGTTCTTCGAGGCGTCGATATTCTTGCTGATGTTGATGTTCTTGTTGATGGTGACCGGCTTGTAGATGTTGATGTTCTTATTGATGGTCGTCGGCTTGTAGACGTTGATGTTCTTGTTGATGGTCGTCGGTTTGTAGATGCTGATGTTTTTGTTGATCGTTGTCGGCTTGTAGATGTTCACGTTGTTGGTGACGGAAGTCGGCTTGAAGATTGTGATCGACTTGTTGATCGACACGTTGCCGCCGCCGGCGCAGAAGGTCTTGCCGCCGAAGCTGCCGGCGGGATGCGAAAAGCCTCCGGCCTGAGCCGCCGTGCCCAGCTGGGCCCCGGTGAGCGCGGTGGAAACCAGAGCGGCGGTGGCCAACTTCAAAAGACGCGGCGACATGCTATAGCTCCTTCATGTTCCGCCCCGTCCGGGGCATGGAACATGCCTAGATAACCGCAGCCAACGTTTCACGATCCGTGCCAAATCCCGCCTTGCGAAAGCCATCCTCGGTGGTTCAAATCGGGACACCAGCCGGACGGGGGGAGCCCCATGATCCCGATCTCGGACGAAAATCCCGTGCGGATCACGCCCTTCGTGACCTGGAGCCTGATCCTGGCCTGTGTGGCGGTCTATTTCTGGCAGTCGCAGCACACGGGAAATGCCTGGGGCAACATCGTCCTGCGGTACGGCTTCACCCCTTCGAGCCTGATGTCGCCCCAATTTGAAGCAACCGGCATTCCGGCCGTGCCGGTCACGCTGTCGATTTTTACCTCGATGTTCCTGCACGGCAGCTGGTGGCACCTCGGTGGAAACATGCTCTACCTCTGGATCTTCGGTAACAACATCGAAGAGGCCATGGGCCATGTCCGCTATCTGCTCTTCTATCTACTGAGCGGGATCGCAGCGGCGCTAACCATGGCCTTCATGGATCCGTTGTCGGTTCATCCCATGGTGGGCGCGTCAGGGGCCATTTCCGGCGTTCTGGGCGCTTATATGCTGGTTTATCCGCGGGCCCGGGTAACGGTTCTCGTACCGCTCCTGATCATCTTCTATCCCTTCCGTATCAATGCGGTCTGGGTGGTGGGCCTTTGGTTTGCCATGCAGCTTCTGGCTCTGACCGGGCCCGACACGTCTGGTATCGCATGGTGGGCGCATGTGGGTGGTTTCGCGACAGGGATTGCGCTGACACCCTTCTTCAAGTCGGCGGAAATTCCCTTCTTTGGTCCCAAATTGAGACGTGGGCCTTGGGGCTGACGAGCATTCTCAATCTTATTCGCGTCAAGCTGTGGATCGCTCTGCAAAGCGATCGACGTTTCATTGCAGGCCGCCGCAAAGGGTGGCACGGCTTTCGCTGAGCCCTTCTACCAAAGGGGTGGCGTTGTTCCGATCTGGGAATGCCCTGCCCAAGGGAAGGCAGCAGACGATGAAACACAAGAACAGCCATTTGTTGGTGGGATACTGGTCGCGGCTCCGTAACGGCCGCGATGTACCGGATCAGACGGACATCGATCCGAGGGCGATCAAGCGCCTGCTGCCTTATGTCTTTATTTTGGACGCAGAGAACCCGGCCCGGCCCATTTACCGTTTGGCCGGCACCGCCCTTTGCGATCGTTTCGGCTTCGAGCTGAAGGGAACTGGTTTCCTGGCGCATTGGGAAGTGCAATCCAGCTTGGCTCTCGGCTCGCTGCTGCAGCAGGCCCTGCATTTGAGACAGCCCGTTTGCCTGACGTCTATCGGCGCCACGGCGGATTGCGGCATGGTCGAGCTTGAGACCGTCCTGCTACCCATCAAATTTGGAGAAAACGGACCGACCCGCTTTATGGGCATGATTCAAGTCCTTTCGGATATCACCCAGCTGCACGGCCGCCCCATCGCCTTCCAGAGGTTGGCGGCATCGCAGATCATCCGGGAGGACGATCCGCGTTCGTTCCTCAACAACAATCCGCCACCTCCACCTCCGCCGCCTGTCTACCGCAGCCATCCCCGCGCACCGCATCTGCGCTTGGTGGTGTCGCAGGACCGTCCCGCCCGCATGAATTTCGATGCGGAGCCTGCGCTGGAGCGCATGTTCGAGGTGTTCGGCCCCGAGCGCGTCGGTTCGTAATCGGTTTTGCTTGGAAGTGACTGAAGGCCGGGTGTCTCCACCCGGCCTTTTTCTTTGCCGCTACGGTCCGGCGTTAACCGGCGGCGGCTGTGCAACGTGACTGTCGGGACGTTTGTCGACCGGATCGTTGTCCAGGATGTCCGTATCGAAGCGCAGCGTTGTATCCTTCTCCTGAAGGTAGGGAATCTCATAGCGCTCCACGATGCGACGGTAGGCATCGAAGCGCTGCACGTCCTCCGGCAGGCGTTTCTCACAGCGCTGCCAGGGGATGTGCTGCTCCTCCGTGCACCAGATATCGAAGTCCATGGAATGGACAGGATAGCGCAACGTTTGCGCCCTGGCGGACGGGATCATGAAGAGCCCGACAGCGATCACGGCTGCGATCCGTTTCATAGCCACACCATACGCCTCCCTGCGGGGTCGCGAAAGTTGCATCCCGGACACGTTGCCGAAAACCCCGTTGCGT
>JBJKRM010000134.1:0-5843 GCA_046704685.1 Rhizomicrobium sp. | reverse complement strand
CCTCGGGGCCGCGGAAACTGGAATAGACCCGGCCGATACACAGCCGGCGCAGAACGCCGAGAACCCGACGGTCGCAATTGCCGTAGGGAATGGCGACGGAACGCACGGGCGCCTTGATGATGTCCTGCAGACGTTCGATTGAATGGAGCACGTCGTGGGCGATCTCGGCGTCGCTCATCTCGGTCCAGTCCAGATGCGCGCAGCCATGCGAGCCGATTTCCATGCCTTCGCCGTGCAGGCTGATAATGTCCTCTTCGCTGACATAGCCCGGCGTGCCGATGCGGTCGGACGGGATGAAGAAGGACGCCTTCAATCCCGCGGCACGCAGAACCACCAGCGCGACGCCGGCATCAGTCGCGTTGCCGTCGTCGAAGGTGAGACGGGCGCCGCTGTCGCGGGCCATGGCGACGATCTCCATGAACATATCGACCGGCAGCCAGTACGGCTTTTCCTCATCCGGGACATAGGGTGGCACAGGGCCGATCCCATGCAGCATCAGACAGACCGTCATGCCGAAGCCTCTGCCGCGCTTGCTTCGGAGCGCGCTTCAGACCGGCGCCATGCGAGCGATGCTTGTGGGATGAGCCCCATTGCCCCAGCCGTTGGTAACCCGCAGGGACTCTATGGCAGGGGGTGGTAATGCCCGGTTAAGGGATCAGTTTTCCGGGATTCATAACGCCTTCAGGATCGAGTGTGGTTTTCACGGCGCGCAGGATCTCCAGGCTCAAAGGCCCTTTTTCCCGTTTCATCCAGGGCAGGTGGGTCACGCCCACACCATGATGATGGCTGAGTGTGCCGCCCTGGGCGATGATTGCTTCCGTAGCGGCCGACTTGATCATCTTCCACTGCTCGATGTCGCCGTCGATGCTGCGCGGAAAGACGACGGTGAAATAGAGTGCGGCACCATCCCGATAGGAACGACTGATATGGCACATCACAATGCCATGGGCGCCCTCGCGCGGCGCGGTCTCGCGCGTCGCTGTCTCCAGCGCCGTGCGCGTGGCGGTGTAGAGCGCGCCAAGCTTTGACCAGCCGGCGGCGGTCTCGATGGTTTCCACGCCGACACCGCGATCCAGCAAGGAGTCGCGCAGATAGGGCGCCTGAAAGCGTGTCTGCCGCCACTGCTCGCCGACACCGCGACCGGCGGCGAGACCTCCAAAGCGCTCGGCGATCTGAGCGAAGCGTTTGCGCGCGAACGATGCCTCATCCACTTCGCCTTCGAAGCCGGCAACCAGGAGGCACGGCTTGGCGGCCGCGCCGCGCAGCCTGAGATAGCGCTCTCGGAGCTGCGACAGCACTCCATTGGCCTTTTCCACGCTCGCGTAATCGCGCTGGAAGCGGGTCTCTTCGACATCGGAGAGGCGCAGCATGGCGGAGCCGCAACCATCCTGCTGGGCCGCCCGTATCGCTGCCGCGCCGCTCTCAAAATCGGGGAACAGATATCCGCGGTATTCGCAGACTTGGGGCAGCCGGTGAAGCCGCAGGCGGGCCTCCGTGACAATGCCGAAGATGCCCTCCGATCCAATGACCAGATCCTTCAATGCCGGACCAACTGCCGAAGCGGGAACAGCGCCGGTGTCGAGCAAGCCTTCGGGGGTCGCGAGTTTCGCCGAAACCAGCCAGTCCCGCGCCCGGCCGTAGATGTTCGCGCCTTGGCCGGCGCCGTGATGGCCGATCCAGCCCCCAAGCGTGGAGAACTCGAAGGATTGCGGCGTATGGCCAAGCGTCAGCCCCTTCGTCTTGAGCACATTCTCCAAAGCAGGCCCATAGATTCCGGCTTCCACCACCGCCGTTCGTGAGACCGGGTCGATCTCGATCACCCTGTCCATTTGGGAAAGATCCAGGGTGATGATCATCGGAAAATCACCGCGTGCAGCCGTAACACCGCCGACAACGCTGGTGCCGCCGCCATAGGGCACGACCGCGATCTGCCGCCGCGCGGCAAACGCCAGTACCGCCAGGACCTCTTCGGTGCCGCGGGGATAGACCACGGCGTCGGGAGCGGTGGACAAATCGCCCGTGCGCAGACGCAGCAGGTCGTAATAACTGCGGCCCAGAGCATGAAAGGCGCGCTCATAGGCGCTGTCGCGAACTTGGTCCGCCCCGACGATGCCGCTCAACTCCTGGCGGTGCTGCAGGGGCAATTTGCTTTCGGGCAAGGTCGCATGTTCAAGCGGCTGCGGCGGGGTTGCCAGGAGGGCCGGCATGCCGAGTTCGGTCGCCAGCCAAGCCCAGACCTCGTCGCGCTGCGCCACATCGTCCTTGTGCGCAGCCCATCCCCATCCGTTCCAGCGCAGTTTAGTCCTGTCCGGGCCCATGATTCCTCCCCGCCGGATTCAGCATCGCACATTCAGGGCGCGGGGGAGTATCTCGAATGTCGCGGGCAGGCGACCGACGCTTTCGCCGTCGGTTTCGACGTACACCGCGCGGCCGCGCGTCTCCGCCACCGGGGCGGCCACGACCTTGCGTCCGCGGATCACCCGGACATTCGGATTGCCGAGGTGCTCGCCGGTATAGATCAGCTTCATATCGGCCATCATCTGGGCGGTGGGGCCGTTGTTGATGATGACGACGTCGAACTTCCCGTCATCGGGCTTGGCGTCCGGCGCCACCTGCATGCCGGCTCCGAAGGCCCGCCCATTGGCCACGGCCACAGAGGAGACGTTGACGATTTCGTCGAAGCAGGAATCCACGATCAGCCGCACCGCGCGGCCGTTATAGCGGATCAGGCCCAGCATGCTGTGAAATCGGAAGGCGATGTCGCCGCCGAACCGCTTTATCAGTCGCGAATGGTTCACCGCATCGACGATCTCAGCGGAGAGCCCGAAGGATGCGATGTTGGCGAAGTAGCGTGTCTGCGGCATGCCATCCCGCGACAGGAAACGCACGCGCCCGATGTCGATCGGCCGGATATGCGCCTGCCGCAGATGCGCCACGGCATCGACGCCGCTTTCATCCTTGCCAAAAGCCCTGGGAAAATCGCCGCCCGTCCCGCTGGAAACAAAGGCGAGCACTGCATCGGGCCACACCGATCCATCGGCGTCGAAGAAGCCGTTCACCGCCTCGTTGATGGTACCGTCGCCGCCCACTGCGACGATTTCCGAATGGCCCTCCCGCAAGGCGGCGGCGACATGGGCGGTGGCTTCGCCGCGCCGCCGTGTAAAGGCCACGGACATATAGGGATAGACGGATGCCAGCGCCGGCTCCAACGTGCGCCAGTCACGGCGGGTCTTGCCGCTGCGGGAATGGGGGTTGACGATGACGAAGGCGCTCATTGTTCGGCAGGTCCGGGGACTGGAGGCTCGAATGCGGGCGACATCTTGTCAAGCAAGGGATCGCGACTGAAACTCGCCAGCCTTTCAGGGGAATGCCATGGCCTCGGCAGACGTCAACGGAACGACCATCGAATATGAGCTTCTCGGGCCGAAGGATGGGGTTCCGCTGCTCCTGATCCATGGTTTTGCGCAGCAATCGATTGCCTGGTCGGCGGAGTGGATCGAGGGGTTCACGCAGGCCGGCGTGAAGATCATCCGCTACGACAACCGCGACACCGGCCTCAGCCGCAAATGGGACGGCCGGATTCCGGATTTCCATGCCATCGGCAATGCCTTGGCGGCAGGGCAGGAGCCCGACGTGCCCTACACCCTGTCGGACATGGCCGCCGACGCGGCCGGTCTGCTCGATGCCATCGGGATCGGCAGCGCTCACATCCTGGGCGCCTCGATGGGGGGCATGATCGCCCAGCTGGTTGCCCTGGAGCACCGGTCCCGCGCGCGCTCCTTGATCAACATCTTCTCGACGACGGGCGACGCCGACTTGCCGCGGTCAACCCGCGAAGCCCATGTGGCGCTGCTGGCGCAGCCGGAGCGCAACGACCGTGCCGCTGTGATCGCGCATGTGCTCGCTGGCCGCCGAGCCTATGCCTCGAAAGGCTTTGCCGTTGACGAGGAACGGCTGGCGCTTCGCATCGGTCAATGTTTCGACCGCATGTATTACCCGGAAGGATCGCTGCGCCACTGGGCGGCGATCGTCGCCGCCAAGCCGCGGGGGCAACGTCTGCGGTCCCTGGAACTTCCGACGCTGGTGCTGCACGGATTGGATGACACGTTGCTGCCGCCGGCGCATGGCCGGCGCATCGCCGAATGTGTTCCCGGCGCCGTCTATCACGAGATCGCCGGCTGGGGGCACGACATGCCGCCGGGCGTCATCCCGCGGCTGCACGAGCTGATTCTGCCGTTCATCGACAAGGTGGAGCGGCAAAACGACGAAGGCCGGGCATAGCCCGGCCTGTCAGCGTCCGCTTGGCGCGGAATCTGGAGAAAAGCAGATTACTTGATCTTACCTTCCTTGAATTCGACGTGCTTGCGCAGCACCGGATCGTACTTCTTGATCGAGAACTTCTCGGTCATGGTGCGGGTGTTCTTCTTGGTCACGTAGAAAAAGCCCGTGCCGCCCTCACTGTTGAGCCGGATTTTTGCCGTTGTCGGCTTCGCCATAGGGATCTCCTGAAAAACGCCCGAAGGGCGCGTAACCTACTGAGCGGGCAGCGGAAGTCAAGGTGCCCTGGCCGGTGATAATGCCGCCGCGCCCAGATGCGGTCCTGGCGCCGCCTACAACCCAAAAAACCATTTGAAACCAGCCGATTATACAGGCGTCTTCGTCTACCGGCAGCCTTCCTTGTTTTCGATCGACGGGTACTCGCCGACCCGCAGGCTTTGCACCGTCTTGCCATTGGTCTCGAAGGCCATGCCGCGCCTGTGGTCCGGCGTATCGACGTAAAGCGTGTGCCAGGTCGGATCCTGGGGGTTGGGTTTGACGCGGACGCGGCCGGCATAGGCCTTGATGACGTCCGCTTCGCTGGAACCCAGGCCGATGCCTTTCGCCGTCTTGATCAAGGTCGGCCGGGTGTTGGTGTCGTAGTAGTCCACATTGATGCGCGTCAGATGCTTGTCCTCGATCTGGAAGCTGAGGCCCCACGGGGAGAGAGCCTTGGCGGTGACGACAGAGCAGCCGTGGTTGGCATATGGATCATAGGACTGCCCGGCGTGGACAATGCGTTCCAGATCAGCGATGGGCATGCCGACCTTGAGCTTCCCAACGCCGTTCGCCGACAGCAGCGAGGCGGGATCGGCAGCCAGGGCTGCGCCGCAACCGGCCAGGAGAGCAACCAGCAGCAGAACACGTTTCATGACGAAAATCCCTTCGCTCGCAAATCTATGGCGGGAGCGCACGCTGGTCTTGTCAGGACCGCATCACAGGCATGTTTTGCGACATTGTTTGCGACGCTAGTGCAAAGCGTCTCCAAATGGAAACAGCGTCTGGCTTGATTTTATTTAATTGTCACGGCGTCTGAGCGCATACACTTTTGCGCACGTCGCTTTAGCGCCGCCGCTTGCTGCGCGGCCGCACCGGCGGGGGGCGGCGGAACCTTTGCGGCGCTTCGGCCGCTTCCGCCAGATCGAAACGCAAGCCGCCGGTGAGCGGCGCAGCCTCGGCGAGGCGCACCCGCAGGATGTCCCCCAGACTGTAAGCGGTGCCGGTGCGTTCCCCGACCAGGGCGTGGCGCCGTTCGTCGTGGCGGAAGTACTCAGTTCCAAGCACCCGCGCGGGAAGCAGGCCTTCGGCGCCGGTCTCGGCCAGCCGCACGAAGAGGCCGAAGCGGGTGACGCCGGTGACGCGGGCATCGAAGGTAGCGCCGACGCGGTCCTCCATGAAGGCGGCGACATAGCGATCGGTGGAGTCGCGCTCCGCCGCCATGGCGCGGCGCTCGGTCATCGAAATGTGCTGGGCGGTCTCCGACAGGCGCTGGATTTCCTTGTCGGTGAGGCCGCTGTCACCGAGTT
>JBJKRM010000133.1:0-3005 GCA_046704685.1 Rhizomicrobium sp. | reverse complement strand
TGACTCAGAACGGCGTCGTGCTCCACCCAGCCGAGCGGTACATGGAAGACATCAGCGATCCCAATTATCGCCGCCTGGCCATCGCTCTTGCGAACGCGCTTACGAGGCACTACGCGCACTACCCTGCCTTGCTGGCCGTGGGCTATGACAACGAAATCGGCAACGGCTTCATGTCGTACTCGGCTGCCGATCGTCTCCGCTTTATCGCCTGGTTGAAAGCAAAGTACGGGACCATCGAGGCACTTAACAAGGCCTGGGCGACACAGTTCTGGTCGCGCGAACTCAACGATTGGGATGAAATCGAGCTGCCCTACAACGATGGCCCTGGTCCTGTCGGGCCATATCTGGATCTTCGCCGTTTCTGGTCGGATCAGACGATCGATACCTTGAAGGATCTCGAAGCCGTCCGAGAAAAGAACATCCCGAATATTCCCGCCGTTTCCAACTTATGGCCCACGGCTCCGCGTAAGGGATTCGACTACCTCGGTTCGTACAAGCAATACGTAAGCTACGGTGCCGAAGGTTTCTATCCTGGAGGACCTGTGGACGCGAGCTTCGGCGCGTTGATGATGAAGGGCGGTCTCAGGGCCCCCATTTGGTTCAACGAATTCACGGCTGGCGGCGGCGGCTATTACGGGACCAAGGGACGGAGCCGCATGTGGGCCAATCTCGGGCTCATCGATTATGCGCAGACGGTCCTGGCCTGGACGTTCATTTCCCAACGAGGGGGCGAAGAGCAAGCACTGTTCGGTCTCATGGACCACGACAATACGCCCTCATGGAAGGTTGCCGAGTTTGCACGAATCGCCACGGAGTTTCGCAAATTAGAGAAACTAGGGTTCCCACGATACCGCAAGCCGCAGGTCGCCATCGCCTATTCCTTCGACAGCGCCGTCGCAACAAACGTCCCCGGTCCCAGCAATACGGTTCGCCAATACGTCAAGATGCCGTACCAGACGCAGGTGGAGAATGCGTTCGAACCCTTCTTCACGGACAACATCGACACGGCGATCATCGACATCGCTCACGATCCGCTAGACACCTACAAGCTCGTCGTCGTGGCCGGTGATTACATCATGGACAAGGATAGCGCAGATGCCATCCGTCGCTATGTCAAGGACGGTGGTACCGTTATCATGACGGGCTATTCCGCCAAGGCCGACGAGCACGGCCAGTGGTTCGACACACCGCTGCCCGGGCGGCTCTCCGATGTCTTCGGTCTCCACACCAACGCCTTTTACCGTTCGGAAAAGCCACTCAAGGTCACGATAGGCGGCAGGGTGCGCGAGGTGAAAGACGCATACTATGAAATCCTCGATCTCGACACCGCCAAGCCCTTCGCGCGCTTTCTCGACACGCCAGGCAAGTCCGTTGCGGTTGCGATCAATCACTATGGGAAGGGGCGGGCTATCTATCTTGCAACAGCTGCACAGCCGTCCATCCTCGGTCCCCTCGTCCGGGCACGTTATGCCCGGCTGGGAATCAAACGGGGACCGGAAACGCCATCCGGGGTCTATGCGCGCATGGTCGACGGCCGTACGCTCTATGTGAACACCACGACCGAACCCAAAAAAGTCCGTATCCATGGGGCAAAAATTGGTGTCCTAACCGGTCACCATTATGCGAACTGGCTCCGTTTGGAACCTTACGGCGTGGCTCTTCTGCATTAAAATTATAGCATATGGCTAGCTGCAGACATTGTCTTCGCAACTCGCTCCGAGTTCTGAATCTCGCTCTAACTGCTAAAAAAATGGTCCCCGGTGGAGAGCACCGAGGACCCCAATTGGGAAGTGCCCTCGTGAAAGGCACAAGTTCATCAAGCACAATTGGGAGGAACGACAGAAAAATGATCCAAGAAGGATTACATACAAACAAGCTGGACTGAGAGTTGCCAAAACGGCTGAATGTGCGGCTACGTGGTAAAGACGCGAGCCAACCCGCAGCGTCACGTCGCCAGTGCAATCTAGCGATATACTGAAAGCATCAGAACCCCATGGTACCCCAAGTTGTTGGGCACTTTAAGAGTAAGCAAGCCATCCATATGAAGCGAATTTATAATCGACGACAATTGTGTCCAATAGGGCAACAGTTTTGGTCAAGGATTACTTCGCCCTGATCATCAGCCAAACCAATATGCTGCTACAAGAGTTCACCAGATGACGTAGGCTTTGTTTCGCAAATTGGATTTTGGTAGGCGGCCCCGACTCGGGCTTGAGTGGAGTTCAGCGACGAACCAACCACTTAAGAGGAGCAAGAACCGCCATGGACGGGGATGATAATCGAGTCTTGGGCAATGTCATCAAGATCGACGACGAGCGGATCAGGGGCCACCTGGACCGGATCGTGCGGGGGACGGTCGAGGTCGAGCTAGCGACAGCGTAGCGAGAGTTGAACGCTTTGCTGGACGCCGAAGCCGAACGGCTGGTGGGGGCCGGGCGTTACGAACGCAGCGGGGAGCGGCGGGATTACCGCTCCGGTCACTACGAGCGCCAGCTGCAGACCAAGGCTGGTGAGGTCACCTTGAAGGTCCCCAAGCTGCGGCGCCAGGCGCTGGAAACGGCCATCATCGAGCGCTACCGCCGGCGCGAGAGCTCGGTCGAGGAAGCCCTGATGGAGATGTACTTGGCTGGGGTCTCAGTTCGCCGGGTGGAGGACATCACCGAAGCGCTCTAGGGCACCCGGGTCAGTCCCTCCGCCGTCAGCGACCTCAACAAGAAGATCTACGAGCCCATCGAAGCCTGGCGCAACCAGCCGATCACGGCCATCCACCCTTACGTCTACCTCGACGGCATCGTCATGAAGCGGACCTGGGCCGGGGAGGTCCGCAATGTCTCGCTCCTGGTGGCGATCGGCGTCAATACCGATGGTTTTCGCGAGATTCTGGGCATCTGCGAGGGCGCCAAGGAGGACAAGTCGGGCTGGAGCAACTTCCTCCGGCACCTGAAGGATCGCGGCCTGAAGGGCGTGCAGCTGATCGTCTCCGATGCCTGCTCGGGCCTGATGGA
>JBJKRM010000132.1:0-3041 GCA_046704685.1 Rhizomicrobium sp. | reverse complement strand
GTGTGGAGCCTTGGAGCCGGTATTGGTTCGGGCCCAACACGGGATCCAAAGGATTCGCATGCGCCGCCGTTCCGCTCGGAACGTCGATCACGAACTGCCACGGCTTGGTCCAGCTGTAGCGGTCATGCTGCGCGAAGGCGCCGAGAATCCAGGTGACCCTCTGATCGTTGGGAGAGATGATGTTGATCTCCTGGGTCCAGATGGTCTCGCTCACCCGGTCGTAGAACAGCTGATTCATGTTGTGGCTTGCGGAAATCAGGCTGCCGTAGTCGGTGCCGTCCAGATCGGTTTCGTACATGGTGTTACCGAGCTGGTAGGAGGAGATCGAACGGAACACCGTGCCGTCGGGAAATTGGTACTCCACCTTCAGCACGTTGCGCGTCATCTTATCCAATCCCTTGTTGGGATCGTTGGCGGTGAACGTCAGCGGATCGCCGGTGTAGTGGGGGTTGGGCGTGGTGCCGCCGCACCCGGCGGGAGCGACGTCGAAATGCGGGCAGAGTTCGTAATATGGCGCAGCCGGATAGCCGCCGTTGTTCAGATAGTCCCAGTCGGTCTTGAACAGGATCGTCCAGTTGTCGGTGGGCTTCCACAACAGGCTGAGGCGCATCGCGGCCCAGCCGAGATCTTGCATGCCGGTGTATTTTTGCCCGTTCGTCTTGATGTTGAAAAAGGGATTTCTGCGATCCACGATGGCGGCCAAGCGCGCCGCAAACGTATCCGAGATCGGAATGTTCACAGCTCCCTGCGCTCCGACTTCGGCGTAATTGCCGACATTGGCCAGGATGTAGCCGCTATAGCCGCCGTCGATTTGGGGATTGTTGGTGGTGACGAACACGGCGCCGCCGGTGGCGTTCTGGCCGACGAAGGTGCCTTGCGGTCCGCGCAGCACCTCGATGCTCGCGATGTCGTAATAGGGCTCTTCGGTGATGTAGCCGGGGAATGTCGGCGTGCCGTCGCGATAGGTGATCACACCTGTCATCGTCTGGGTGTTGTGTTCGCCCTTGCCGATGCCGCGGATGTTGAAGTTGATGCCCTGGCCGAAATCGTTGACCGTGACCTCTGGCGCGACGAATTGCAGGTCTTCGATCTGGACGACGTTCTTTGCCTCCAACTGGTCTCCGCTGATGACCGATGCCGAGACCGGCGTCTTCATCAGGTTTTCCGAACGACGCTGGGCGGTGACAACCACCGTCTCCAGCATGGTGCTGTCCTCTGTGCCGCTGTTGGCCGTGGCTTCGGCCGCATAGCATGATGTGCAGTAACTCAGGGCGAGCGCCGAGGCGCTCAGCCACAGTGCGAAGGTCTTCATAGCCCCTCCCTATAGATGATTATCCCGCGCGCTCTCCGGCGCACCCTATCACGCTACGTAACCTTCATTCATAGGTCAATACTAATTAAGGAGATAGTGAACATTGACAGGCCCGGGTTGCGGGCGCTTAATGCGGCTCACGGAAGCTTCTGAAGTCCGTCGTTTGCCTTAGGGTTGCCCGGGCATTCGTTGAATAAAAACAACTGTGTCGCGGCGGTGTGGCGTCAGCGGCTGAGAGGAGGCGCGCGTGATTGATCTCAAAGGACGGGTCGCAATAGTCACGGGGGCTGGCGGTGGTCTGGGGCGCTGTTACGCCCTGCTGCTGGCGCAGCGTGGCGCGCGCGTGGTGGTGAATGACCTCGGCAACGGTGCCGAAACGGTGGCGCAAGAGATCATCAAGGCCGGCGGCGAAGCGCGGGCGGTGTTGTGCTCGGTGAGCGATGCCGCTGCGGTGAATCAGATGGTCCAGGACACGCTGAAGGCCTGGGGCCATGTCGACATCCTGGTGAACAATGCCGGCATCCTGCGCGACAAGTCGTTCGCCAAGATGAGCCTCGACGACTTCCGCTTGGTGATCGAGGTGCATCTGATGGGTAGTGTGAACTGCACCAAGGCGGTGTGGGAGGCGATGCGCGAGCAGAAATACGGCCGCATCGTCGTCACCACCTCGTCGTCCGGCCTTTATGGCAATTTCGGCCAGTCGAACTACAGCGCCGCCAAGATGGGGCTGGTCGGCGTGATGCAGACCCTGGCCCTTGAGGGCGCCAAATATAATGTGCACGTCAACGCCATTGCGCCGACTGCTGCCACGGGGATGACCGAAGGCATCCTGCCGGAAGAGCAGCTGAAGCTGTTGCGGCCGGAATTCGTCGCCCCCGGCATCCTGGCGCTGGTCGCCGACAGCGCCCCCAATCGCACCATCCTGTGCGCTGGCGCCGGCGGCTTCGAGGTCTCCAACATCACCCTCACCAAGGGCATCCACCTTGCCGGCAATCCGCCGTCGGCCGATGAGCTGGCGACGCGCTGGTCCGAGGTGGTGGATCGTCAGGGCGAATTGGTTCCGTCCTACGGCTTCCAACAGAGCGAGGTCGAGCTGGCGAAGGCGGGTTACACCCCGCCGGAAAAGAAGGGGGCCTGACGATGAGCCGCGAAGCCGTCATCGTTTCGGTTGCGCGCACCCCGATCGGCAAGGCCTATCGTGGCGCCTTCAACGCCACACCGCCCCCGTCGCTGGCGGCCCATGCCGTCCGTGCCGCTGTCGCCCGCGCCAAGATCGATCCCGCCGAGGTCGAGGATTGCATCTTCGGCTGTTCGCTGACCCAGGGCGAGCAGGACGTCATCGGCCGCCAATGCGCCCTGGCATCGGGCCTGCCGGCCACTGTCGCTGGCCAGACCGTCGAGCGGCAATGCTCGTCGGGCCTGATGACCATTGCCGCGGGCGCCAAGCAAATCATCGTCGATCGCATGGATGTGGTGGTGGCCGGTGGTGTGGAGTCGATTTCGCGCGTGCAGACCAAGGAACTGCGCATCACCTATGATCCGGCCGTGCTGGCGCTGCATCAGGACTTCGCCAAGCCGATGATCGACACGGCCGAGATTGTCGCCAAGCGCTATGGCGTTTCGCGCGAGCGCCAGGATGGCTATGCCCTGCAGTCGCAGCAGCGCACGGCTGCCGCCCAGGCGGCTGGCCGGTTTGATGCCGAGATCATTCCGGTCCGGGCCACCAAGA
>JBJKRM010000131.1:0-5556 GCA_046704685.1 Rhizomicrobium sp. | reverse complement strand
CCCGCGGAGGAAGGCCGCCATTCCAGGCTGAGACGGCTCAATGCCATCCAACCGTAGCACGCCGGACGCATAGCACCGTGCAAGCTTTCCCAGCTCCTCTGCCGCATCCTGCTGAGGCAGCGCCGGAGCATATATAGTCGTGTATGGGGCTGTCAGCGCCCGTACGCCGGAACGACCTTGAACCAGGGGCAGGGCCGCTGCTGGTTGACCGTTCCGAAATAAGACAGCCGCGACGGCATGCTCGTCCGGCTGCAACGTTGTAGCGGCCAGAACATGAAACCAAGCGGTGCTCCCCTCCGCCAAGCCACCCGCTGTGAACAGGGCGTGCGGCACATCACGAAGCAAGAGAACTGCAAAGTCCGTCATCCAGTTTACGTGTTCTTAAGTTGAGGCCGTGCAACGTGGGGCAAGGAGCAGAAACCGGCGGTTTGCGTGACACACTTCCTCGACTGGCTTCTGATCGGATGGGCGCTGATATCGGCGATCGCCACGCCATTCGTCGGTCGTTTCGTGGCGAACCATGTTGCTGAACCCGACGACGACCTGCCGACTGAATCCATCACCTCGCCGATAGCCGTCATCACGCGGCTGCCGAACCCTGAGCCGTAATCGGCACTGGCCGATAAGCGGGTTTGAATTTCTTGTCCTTCACCATCAGCCACACCGGTACGAGCAGGCAAACATCGATCACAAAGAGATCGTAATACGCCAAGCTTAATGCCGCGCCCGAGATGCAGAACACCACCAAGCTGGCCTGCACGCCTACCCCCAGTTCGGCGACCCATCGCTTCTCAGGTTGCTTGCGGGCAGTACGGATGATCCGCGAACAGCGGAAGAATGCACCTCCCAGCAACCCGAGATATATGGCCAACCCGATGAACCCATGCTCACCTAGCACCTGGAAATATATGCTATGCGCGGCGTGGTTCTTCTCCTGCGGAAAATAGTGATGGAAGAACGGCGCCAACTGCGGTCCGTAGAATCCAGCCCCAAACGGGAAATAATCGCGAGCGGCAAAATAGGCCACCTTCCAGGCGACCACCCGGCCATGAAACGACTGGTCTTCCTGCACGGACTGGACCGAATTCATCGTATCCATGCGGTGGAAGTACTTTGCCGGCATGAACCGCACCGTAAATGCGATAAGCACCACCGCGACCGCCATATAGGCTACACGGTGTTTCATGCGCAGGAGGCCGAGGAACCCCAGCGCCAACAATCCAACCAGCGCACCACGCGAATAAGTCCCGATCACGGCCAACACCGTCAGGATTATACCGCTCAGAAGCGCAAGCCGAACGTGCTTGTTCGCGCTCTGCCCTCTCAGATAATGGGCGAGCGGCAGCGTCATCAGCAAGGCGACCGCAAGCTGGTTATTATCATTGATCATCGTGCCTGGAGGGCCCAACACATGGTTATGACCGCCCGTCACAATCGTGAAAAGACCACCCTTTACGCCATAATAGAACAGCGAAATCACTGCCACCCACAGCACGGCCTGCACCCGAACCCGATTGGTGACTGTTGCTGCCAGCAATATCCCGAGCGCAAACGTCTTCCAAGTACGGTCCCAATAACCCCAGGACCAAGTTGGGTCATACGCATAGACGGTGGTGATCGTGGTCCAGGCGATGAAAACGAGAATAGTCCAGAGAATGAAGCTATTGGGCGGTATCTTGCGTTCCTTGGATAGCGCCCAAGCCAGCAGTGTCACACCAGCGATAACCACATTGGTCGAACCGACGAAGCCGTAAGTTTCCCGATGCGGGTTTTGAAGCGTGAACCATTCCCAAATCAGCACGCCGACGTATGGCCAGCGCAACGTCATCGCATGGCCCACCACGATGGCTTTCAAAAGCAGGATTTCGCGCACGCGTTGTGTCCCCTAGAATGCCGCCTGGCGGCGAGGCATCCCACGCAGCAGTCTGCGGAGCAGCACTGCAACCGGAGCCTTGATGATCGCCGCAAGTCCCGAGAGAGGTCGATAGCCGATCAACACCGCGCGCAATAGGAATACGGCACCGCGTCCAAATTCGCCATGCACCATGGCGATCCTGCCCGCATTGTTCAACCGTTCGCCCAAAATCGCGCGCACCTCGCTCTTACACAACTTGTCTCTGGTTGCGCGCAGGTGTCCCTCGATCATGGGAAGCATATATTGTGACTGATCGGCCGGCCTGAAGCCGGAAAGACTGTCGGGCCGAACATAAACCTTTACCAAACGTTCCGGCACATAGCTGAGCCGACCAGCCATGGCCAGCCGGATCCACACGTCCTGATCTTCCCCGACAGGAAGAGCCTCATCAAATCCGCCAAGCCGAAGCAGAAGCTGGCGCGGCGCCATGACCGTCGGCGTCGCGATGAAGTTCGTCTTCAGAAGCGCCTTCCAAGCCTCCGGGGTGACATCCACCGGCCGGCCACGGAATGTGTCGCCAAGGGAGCGCCCATCCGCAGCGAATTCCTCCGATGCACAGAAGATCATGCTTTGGTCGGCGACCTCGCCAATCCGGGCCGCCTGCTTCTCCAACTTCTCTGGCAACCACTCATCATCAGCGTCGAGGAATGCGATCCAGTCGCCACACGCCGCACGGATACCAGCGTTTCGTGCCGCAGCAGCACCGGACCAATGCGACAGCTTTACAATCCTTACCTTGGGAAATGATCCCGCCGCAACGGCGGATTGATCGGTGCTGGCGTCGTCCACAACCACCATTTCGTGTACCGAACACGTCTGCTGCAAGACCGATTCAACCGCGCGGCCGATTGTCGTCGATGCGTTGCGGACCGGAATAACCACACTGATCGTGGGAAGGACTTCCATTTCGCCTCTGAACTTGACGCCTTGAGTCCATTTCGGGCAAACCCAAGCGCTGCTACGATCCGGCGTCAGGAAGTTCTGCACAATACGCAGCACGAAGAAATTGTATAGTGCGCCTCGATTCCTAGAGAATCTGTTGCTCGAATGCGCCGAACTTATGTTGACGCTACTGTAACATTCTGCATGACGCGTGCGTGTCAACTGCTCAACGGAGTGCCCGGCACATCACGGAGACCGGAAATCTGGCACTTGATCACCAAAGTCGGTAGTGGTCTCAACCCGATACCGGTAGACGTGAGCCACATCATCACAAGCGCGCCAAAGACGAGATGACTACAACACCTGAAGTTTCCGTCGTCATTGCCACACGGGACAGGTCTACCGATCTCGCTCGCCTGCTTCACTGTGTGAAGAATCAGACTCTGCAGAACATCGAATGTGTCGTGGTCGATGACGGTTCAACAGACGAGACACTCGACAGCTATCCAGTGCTCTGGCACGAGCTCGACGATCGCTTTCGACTCGAATTGCAGCCGCCAAACGAGCGCAAGGCGGCCGGTCCATCCAGCGCACGCAATCGTGGCATTGTAGCTGCCAAAGCCGAGTTCATCGCCTTCTGCGATAATGGCGATCTCTGGACCCGCGAGGACCATCTGAAGATCGCCGTGCGCGCCATGCAACGACACAACGCGGACCTCTATTTCGCGAACATGCAGACCAGCCAGGCAGGCAAGATCATCGGCCCGGATTTCTACGGCACGGTCCGCCGCTTTTTCACGCGCAATGCCGTCAGCGGAGAAAGCGAACTTTTCGAGGTTTCCCGCAAGGACCGTGCAGCCGGTATGAAACACATATTCCTGCACCGCGACAGCCTCGTCGTGTCCAAGGCCCTGCTCAACGCTGCCGGCGTGTTCTGGGAGAAGCTATCCATGACCGAGGATCGAGGCCTCGGCCTCCGTCTACTCGACCGCTCAGACAAGGTTCTATATCGCGATACCATCGTTGCCGACTACGACAGAACCGTTCAGGTTGGCATCCGCAACTCTTATACGGAAGACGAAATCCGCCAATTTGTGGTTCTGGAGATGTTGCATGCCGAGACCTGCATGCAGGACCCCAGCCTACGCCGGGTTGCTCGTGGATATCGCGCGTGGATGCTGTTCGAGCTCGCACAAAGTGCCAGGGACGCAGGCGCCGTCGGCAAGGCACGAGAACTTGCATGGCAATCCATCAGACTTCGCCCCACGACGGCGGCCGCCAAATTGGTCCTGCGTGGGGGAACAACAGCGGGCAAAGCCGCCCTGGTCACCAACCGGACCGAGGCACACTAATGCAGCGTGAAGCGCCCCCTATCGTCACGGTTGTTATCGCCACTCGCAACAGGGCGAGCTATCTGGCGCGTTTGCTGCGCTGCGTTCAGCAGCAGGACTTACATGACCTCGAGTGCCATGTGTTGGATGACGGTTCGTCCGCCGAAACAATCTCCAGTTATGACGACCTCTGGCGGACCCTGGACGACCGCTTTCACTTGCATCTCAGGGCGCCGACGGACCGACAGCCCGGCGGGCCTTCGCGCATGCGCAATCGCGGTATCACATTGGCGCGCGGAAAGTACATTGCCTTCTGCGACGACGACGATCGCTGGGTTCGCAACGATCACCTGTCAACGGCCGTACGCGCAATGGAGAACCAGGACGCCGGCCTTTTCTTCGCAGCCATGCAGACAGCCGCCCACGGCAAGGTGGTCGATCCTGATCTCTATGCTCCCGCACGGCACACTTTGCAGCGTCAGCCGCTGGCCGGAGAACAAGATGTGTTTATCGTCGCGCAATCGGACATGACGGGACTTCTGCGGCACCGCACACTTCACACCGACACCATTGTCGCTGCGCGCTCACTGCTTTTCGACGCCGGTTTGTACTGGGAAAAGACCAACCTAGCGGAGGACCATGATCTGTCTTTCCGCATGATGGACCGGGCCAACAAAATTCTGTTCCGATCCACAGTCGTTGGCGAATTGGATGTTAGCCAACACGCTAGTCTTTATCGTACCTTCGCCCATCAGGAGAAGGCACTGTTCGCGTATACGGCAACCCTTCACAGCGAATTCGAACTGCGCAGCCCGAAATTGCGGCGTTTGACCCGCGCCATTCGCGCCTGGGACCTGCTGGATCTCACGCGTGCGGCCATCGCCGACGGCCGTATGAGGCACGCAAGGGAATTCGCATTGGAGTCGTTTCTGCTGCATCCCACACTAAGCGCCCTTCGTCTGCTTGTGGGAAGCGTGCTCGGTGGCAAGACCGTGGAGGCGTGACGAACGAAAGACACAATACTGCGGCCACGGAATGGACGGAACCCAACCTTTGGCACCGTGCCTCACCGCCTCCCGCCTGAAGCAGGGAACGAACAACCGCTACGTCGAGACATGGACCAAGCGGTCATCCCGGAAGATCCGCAGCGCTTCCGCAATATCCTGAATCGGATCTGGTGCGAGACCAAGGCACGCTTGATCGAGATACGCTACGAGCGAGCCCTTAGCGATTTTGGATACAGTTTCGGGACGTCTGGCTTCCGCACAAGACCGACCACGCTACCTCTACCAGCTTTGCGGTTCATTCAGAGATCACACCAAGCGCATCAGCGCCGGGCTACTTGTTGTCTGACCTTGCGCAACAGTTCGTCGGCCCTGAACGCAATGGTACGCTTGCGGTATTGGCGCCAGCAGAGTTCGTAGGTCT
>JBJKRM010000130.1:0-6299 GCA_046704685.1 Rhizomicrobium sp. | reverse complement strand
GAGATCGCCGCCAAGATCGGCGCCGACGTGGACAAGGCCAAGCGCGCCGCGCGCCTCTGCAAAGCCGATCTCACCACCGGCGTGGTCGGCGAGTTCCCCGAACTGCAAGGCGTCATGGGCCGCTACTACGCCCTGCACGACGGCGAAGATGCCGAAGTCGCCGACGCCATCCGCGACCACTACAAGCCGTTAGGCCCCTCTGACGCGGTGCCGACTTCCAAGGTCTCCATTGCGGTGGCGCTGGCGGATAAACTGGATCAGCTAGCTGGCTTTTTTGTGAACGACCTAAAGCCAACTGGGTCGGCAGATCCATTTGCGCTTCGTAGAGCGGCGTTGGGTGTCATTCGTGTAATCCTCGGCAATGGCATATGCCTTCCATTGAAATCGGTTCTGATACCCGTGTGCGGGTTACATCGTGGAGAAGCCTTTTGCCGCGATTTGATGGAGGAAGACCCGGATATTGCCGAAGTAATATATGGCAAGGTGCACGGGACGATTGAGCCTACCGAGGACAAGAACATTCGTTTTGCCTGGCGCTGTCTGAATGAGCCTGAAAAGGTGCCTTTGATTGTTGGTGATGTCGATGAAATAAGAGGTGATGTTGACGAGCTAATTGCCTTCTTCGCCGATCGCCTCTTCGTCGCCCTCAAAGAAAAAGGTACCCGCCACGATCTGATTGATGCCGTGTTCAGTCTCGGCAACGAGGACGATCTGGTCCGTCTGGTCGCCCGCGTGGAAGCGCTGCAGACCTTCCTCGCCTCCGACGACGGCGCCAATCTGCTCATCGCCTATCGCCGCGCCGCCAACATCCTGAAGGCCGAGGAGAAGAAGGACAAAACCACCTTCGACGGCGAGCCCGATCCCGATGCCTTCACCCAGGACGAGGAGAAGGCGCTGTTCGTCGAACTGGCCACCGCCGCCGAACTGGTGAAGGCCGAGATCGAACGCGAGCGCTTCGTGGAAGCCATGGGCGTGATGAGCCGCCTGCGCGCCCCGGTGGACGCCTTCTTCGACAAGGTCACGGTCAACGACAAGGACCCGGCCCTGCGCAAGAACCGCCTGCTGCTGCTCTCCCGCCTGCGCGCCACGCTGCACTTGGCGGCGGACTTCTCGAAGATCGAGGGCTGATTTCACCTCTCCCTTGCGGGGTGGTCTATCGCATATGCCCCCTTGTCATGGCCCGCGACTGCGGGCCATCCAGGTCTCGCGGCACCATAGTTTCCCGAAATGCTTGATCTATGGCTCTTTCAGTGGAGCAACACCATCTGGGTCGCCCGCATTCGCGGGCGATGACACCGAGGGGGCTGATCCATATGCGATAGCCCTCCCTCAAGGGGAGGGTGAAAACCAACCGCTACTCCCCCTTCGCCGTCCCCGGCCTCCCGGCTGCAACAATTCGTGATCGCTGCGCAAGTATATTTTCCTTGCAATTTACGCCAAAAGTCCTATAGTAGGATCGTTGCATCCCAAGAGGGGGCGGACCGGTCGTCCGGCTCGTGGGCTGCAATCGGCGCCTGCCGAAGCCGGGCCCAACCATCCCGGCGGAAGCAGGGGTGTGTTCCGTCTGCCGCCTCCTGCCCACCAACCCAGACATCGGGGACGCTCGGGGCGCCAGATGTGGCTGGCCGGGGTGTGTCACGCGTTCGGTCTTCTCGTGCTTGCGGACCAAATCCCCGCAGGCCTCCGGGACGGCCGGTGGACCCGGTGAAAGCGCAGGCGAAAACACGTCACAGAACGCCGGGTGCGGGACGCTGCGAGGCGGTCCATCCCAACGGCTCAGGCCACCAGCCTGGGCGAGACTACCAGTGCGCACGCCGTCTCAAGGCGTCCCGCACCACCCCTCGTCCTTCGGGATGGGGAACCGCTGTCCTCCGCGCTCAATGATGCGGGGCTTTTGGCGTTGGATCGCCGGTTGCGCCGCCGCGGTTGGCGCCGCCCGGAACCGCCACAGTTTCGCCAAAATTGAACTGCCGTCAAATTGAGCGGTTGGCATCACCGGGCTCCGCATTGCGGCAACCGACCGATGCAACGCGATGTTTTTTCATGCATTGACAGAACGCAATTCAAATCGCGTTTGAACCGTATGTCATGCGCTCTCGGATGAGCAGGCCTGAAGATGACAGCTCGACGACGCATCCGCACGACCGCGCAAGATCATACGCATATGCCGCGCCCGCCTGTCACATTGCGTCGGCTTGGCGGCAGTCCTATTGCCGCCCGCATACGTAAAGGCCCTCATTCCAAACACCGTCATGGCCCGCGTATGCAGGTCTTACCAGGACCGGTTTTTGCTCCAGTTCGCCACGGAAAACCGGCCGTGCTGCAAGACCAGAAGGGATCGCGCGCGGCGACCTTCATTCGCCGGCTATGACGATGTGGATGATGGCTAACAACAACAAACAGAAGGTAGAGAGAAACGATGACGAAATGGGTCTACACGTTCGGTGATGGCTCCGCTGAAGGCGAAGCCGCAATGCGGAATCTGCTTGGTGGCAAGGGCGCCAACCTGGCCGAGATGAGCAATCTGGGGCTGCCGGTTCCTCCGGGCTTTACCATCACCACCGAAGTCTGCACGTATTACTACGCCAACAAGCATCAGTATCCGTCGGATTTGAAGGCCCAGGTCGAAGCGGCCGTCGAGAAGATGGGCAAGCTGATGGACGCCAAGCTGGGCGATCCCAACCGTCCGCTGCTGGTATCGGTCCGTTCGGGCGCCCGCGTTTCCATGCCGGGCATGATGGACACGGTCCTCAACCTCGGCCTGACGCCGACCACCGTCGAAGCCGTCATCAAGCTGACCGACAATCCGCGCTTTGCGTGGGACTCCTATCGCCGCTTCGTCCAGATGTACTCGAACGTCGTGCTCAACATGGAGCATCATGACTTCGAAGAGATCCTGGACCAGGCCAAGGAAGCCAAGGGCGTCGAGCAGGACACCGATCTGGATGCCGACGACCTCAAGACCATCACCGCCAAGTTCAAGGAGACCGTCAAGAAGAAGCTCGGCACGCCCTTCCCGGATACTGTGGAAGAGCAGCTGTGGGGCGCCATCGGTGCGGTGTTCAGCTCCTGGCAGGTTCCGCGCGCCAAGACCTATCGCCGTCTCAACCACATCCCCGAAGACTGGGGCACGGCGGTGAACGTGCAGTCGATGGTGTTCGGCAACCGCGGTGACACCTCGGCGACCGGCGTGGCCTTCACCCGCGACCCCGGCACCGGCGAGAACTATCTCTACGGCGAATACCTCATCAACGCCCAGGGCGAAGACGTGGTGGCCGGCATCCGCACCCCGCAGTCGATCACCAAGCTGGTGCGCGAGCGCCAGGGCTCCAAGAAGCCGTCGATGGAAGAGTCGATGCCTGCGATGTACAAAGAGCTCAAGGCCATCGGCGACAAGCTCGAGAACCACTTCAAGGAAGTGCAGGACGTCGAGTTCACCATCCAGGAAGGCAAGCTCTGGATGCTGCAGTGCCGGACCGGCAAGCGCACCGCCAAGGCGGCCCTCAAGATCGCCATCGACCTCGAGAAGGAAGGCCTGATCGACAAGAACACGGCCGTCCAGCGCGTCGACCCGGCGGCTCTGGATCAGCTGCTGCATCCCACGCTCGACCCCAAGGCCCCCAAGACCAAGTACACCTCCGGTCTCGCCGCCTCTCCGGGCGCCGCGATCGGTGAAGTGGTCTTCACGGCCGACGAAGCCGAGAAGCTGGCCAATGAAGGCCACGACGTCATCCTGGTCCGCATCGAGACGAGCCCGGAAGACATCCACGGCATGCACGCCGCCAAGGGCATCGTCACGGCGCGCGGCGGCATGACCAGCCACGCGGCGGTGGTCGCCCGCGGCATGGGCCGCTCTTGCGTGGCCGGCTGCGGTGCGCTCCGCATCGACTATGCCAAGAAGCAGATGACGGTTGGCGACAAGGTCATCAAGCAGGGTGAAGTCATCACCATCGACGGCTCTGCCGGTGCGGTCTACCAGGGCCGCGTTCCGATGCAGAACCCCGAGCTGACGGGCGACTTCAACACCCTGATGACGTGGGCCGACGAAGTGCGCAAGCTCAAGGTCTACACAAACGCCGACACCCCGAACGACGCCAAGACCGCGCGCGGTTACGGCGCCCAGGGCATCGGCCTGTGCCGCACCGAGCACATGTTCTTCGAAGGCGACCGCATCGTCTCCATGCGCCAGATGATCCTGGCGGAATCGGTGGAGGAGCGCGAGGCCGCTCTGGCCAAGCTGCTGCCGATGCAGCGCGGCGACTTCGAGGAGATCTTCCGCGTGATGGACGGCTTGCCGGTCATCGTCCGTCTGCTCGACCCGCCGCTGCATGAGTTCCTGCCCCACAAGGACTCGGAATATGAAGCGGTGGCCAAGCAGGCCGGCGTCTCGGTTGACAAGCTGAAGCAGAAGAGCGCCACGCTGCACGAGATGAACCCGATGCTGGGCCATCGCGGCGTGCGTCTGGGCGTGACCTATCCGGAAATCACCGCCATGCAGGCCCGCGCCATCATCGAGGCGGCCCTCAAGGTCGAGTCGGAAGGCAAGAAAGTTGACGCCGAGATCATGATCCCGATCGTGGCCTGGAAGCAGGAGCTCGATCTGGCGGCGGACATCGTCAAGAAGGTCGCCGAGGACATCAAGAAGGAGAAGGGCAAGCTGCCGAACTTCAAGATCGGCACCATGATCGAGCTGCCCCGCGCTGCCCTGCAGGCCGGCAAGCTGGCCGAGACGGCGCAGTTCTTCTCGTTCGGCACCAACGACCTGACGCAGACCACCTGCGGCATCAGCCGTGACGACGCCGGTCCGTTCCTGACCGACTACCAGATCAAGGGCCTTCTGATGCGCGATCCGTTCGTCACCATCGACAGCGATGGCGTCGGCGAATTGATGGCCATCGCGGCCGAGCGTGGCCGCAAGGCGCGTGCTGATCTGGAAGTGGGCATCTGCGGCGAGCATGGCGGTGATCCGAGCTCGATCGGCCTGTGCCACAAGATCGGCCTCAACTACGTCTCGTGTTCGCCGTTCCGCGTTCCGGTTGCCCGTCTCGCGGCGGCGCAAGCGGCTCTTGCGGAAGTGGAGCGCGACGTCTGATCGAACGCTCTGTTTGATTGACTGCGTAACGAGGAGCCCCGGGAGAAATCCCGGGGCTCTTTCGGTTTTGGCCTGTTCGGTTTCTGCGCAAGCAGCTGCGTTGACGTCAACTGCTGATCGTTGTGTGCGATTGTGCCTGTCGCCGTGAAATGTGAGTAAATTGTGTTTTGCGCCTCTCTCCAAGGTGGAGTGCGTCGTGCGAGTCGTTAACAGGTACGCTTAATCTCTGTACTGATTAACGTGGATAAGTCCTGGGAAAAGCCCAGGGATTCCCTTGTTTTTCCTTTTTCAAGCGTGACGCGATGTCACGATCCGTAGTTTTTTTATTTGACCGCGGATGGCTTCTTGGCTTAGTGGCCGCTTCTCATGGACTAGGGGAACTGGGAACCCGTTCGAGATTACGCCGAGCAAAGTCGACCTAAACCGCCGATACCGACGAGACGAATTCCGAAGAGAGTCCGAAGAGAGTATTTCCGATGCACCAGAAATCGCTAGACGTCCTGAGACGGTCGGACCGCGTGTTCGTAGCGGCGCTCACCGTTGTGCTCGCAGCCGTGAGTGCGGCTGTCGGCGCGGCCGCTGCGTATCGTCCGCACCCGGAACAACTCAAGACAGCCGCCGTGGTTCAGAAGCATGAAGCGTCTGCCCACGTCACGCCCGCGGCCGCGCTGCTGCGCGGTCATGCGGCGGCCGAGCAGCTGATCATGAAGAAGCTGCTGGCGGAGCATCGCTGCCTTTCGGAGGCCCTCTATTACGAGGCTCGTGGCGAGGGCACGATCGGCCAGAAGGCGGTCGCCGAGGTCATCTTCCACCGCCTGAAGACCGGCAATTACGGCAACTCGATCTGTGCCGTCGTCTATGAAGGGGCCAACCACCCGCATTGCCAGTTTTCCTTCACCTGCAATGGAGACCTGTCGCGGCCCAAGCATCAGGTGGCCTGGATGGAGTCGCAGAAGCTGGCGGCTCAGATCCTCACCGGTGAGGTGCGGCTGAGCAACGAGACGGACGGCGCCACCAACTACCACGCGGTCTCGGTCGATCCGAGCTGGGCCGCGAGCCTGGAGCGCACCGTGCAGATCGGCAACCACATCTTCTACAAGAATGCGCCGCGCTCGCGGCCGATGTAGGACGAGCGGGCAGCGAGTAGCGAATAGGGGTCGTGAGGCCCCTTTTTGCTTTCGGACAGGACGCCGATCTGCCATCGCCC
>JBJKRM010000129.1:0-2925 GCA_046704685.1 Rhizomicrobium sp. | reverse complement strand
TTCGAACCCCGTCCCGTCCTTGGCCTCGACGGTGCCGAGGAAAAAACCATCCGGCTTCAGGGCCGCCGCCACCGCCGTCATCGTGGTGCCGAGATCGCCGAGATAGACCAGCGTGTCCGCCGCGATCACCAGATCGTAGGCGTCCGTTCCCAGCCCGCTTTCGATGTCACCCACCCATAGCTGGTCATAGACACCGCGGGCTCTCGCCTTTGCGATCATCGCCGGACTGAGATCGATGCCCGCAAGCCGGTCGGCCCGGTCCTTGAAGGCAACGCCCGACAGCCCGGTGCCGCATCCCAGATCCAGCACGGCAAGCCCCGTCTCTCCCGGGATGACGAAATGGGCCAGTTCGCGCAAGGTTTGCGGCGCGCGATAAGAAAGCTGCTGCAGCATGCGCTGGTCGTAATTGGTCGAGAACTGGTCGAAGAGATGCCGCACATAGCCGGCATCGGAGCGCAGCCGCCTGCGTATCGCTTCGGCCTCGGCGATACGGCCGTCAAGGTCTGCGATCTGCTCCGGGTCAAGCGCCGCGAAGAATTCCATAGCCCGTTCGGCCTCGCCCGCCTGCAGCCAGGCACAACCGAGCAGATAGCGTGCTTGGGCATGGCCGGGATCAAACCGCAAGGCACGCTGAAATTCCGCGATGGCCAGGGGCAGCTTTTCGGCCGCCAGGAACGCCGCACCCAGTCCCACCGCCGCTTCGCAGATCCCCGGATACAATCCGACCGCCTCGCGCGCGGCATCGATCGCCGCCTCGACATCGCCCGACGCGGCCAGCGCCCTCGCCCAGGTCAGGCGCATCCGCAGACTGCCGCGGCCTTTTTCGATCAGCTCGCCCAATAGCGACGCGGCCTCGCCGGCACGGTTTTGGGCCAGCAGGGTTTCAGCGGTTTCGAAGGGACGGTCGTCCGGATGGCTCATCCGCACCTCGTGCAAGGCAACGATGTGAACGCAAACCGTTCGCCGCACAAGGGGGACCAGGTCACCGCAGCGTGCACTTGCCGTTGTTGAGCACCACCTGGTCGCGCTCTTTCGCCTTGCAGCGGAACGAGATGAGCGAGCCGTCCGTCCAGATCTCGGTCACGATGGTCTCGCCTGGGAACACCGGCGCCGAAAAGCGGGCGTCGAAGCTCTCGATACGCTTGGCGTCGTAATCGCAGACCTCGCCGATGATGGCCCGGCAGGCCGTTCCATAGGTGCACAGCCCGTGCAGGATCGGCCGGTCATAGCCGGCCAGCTTGGCCACGTTGGGATCGCGGTGCAGCGGATTGCGGTCGCCCGACAGGGCATAGAGCAGCGCCTGGTCCTGTCGCGTGTCGCATTCCACCGTCAGATCGGGCTGGCGCTCCGGGATCATGTGGGGCGCCGGCGCGCCTTCGCGAGGCCCCCCGAAACCGCCGTCGCCACGGGCATAGACGGTCGCCATCAGCGTGCACAGCATGTCGTTCGATGTCTTCTCCCGGATCTTCTTCTCGATCAGGATCAGCGCCCCCTTGCCGACGCCCTTGTCGAAGGCACCGGCCACGCGCGCATCGCAGATCACTTCGGCTTCAGACGGCAGCGGTTTGTGCAGCGTCAGACGCTGCTCGGCATGCACAGCCATCAAATAATTAATTCCCGAGCCGGACAGGGTCGGTTGCCCCCACCCGATCACCGTGGCAAAGCTCGGCACCATCTGCAGGTCGTTCTCGTAGACGAACTTCAATTCCTTGGCGTTGAGCGGATCGCGGCCGAAACCGACGCCCAGGGCGTAGAGCATGGCATCGCGGTCGCTGTAGCTGGCTTCAAAAGCCAGCGACTCGAGTTGCATGATCTCATCGTAGGTGATCGGCACGGGCGTCCTCCGATGGCATCTGTGTTGGGGTAGTCTGGGAAGACTATGCGCTGCTGCCGTCTTGCGTCTATCGCCGCCGCGCGCTTTTCTAGGTGTGTCAGCCTGCCTTTGGGGGAAGTATGGACCCATATTCCGAACAGCAACCGCCGCCAGTCCACCACAGCAACGGCTGCCTTTGGGGCTGCATCGGCACGGCGGTCGCGGTGGTGGTGATCTTCGTGGCGGTGTTCGGCTACGGCGCCTGGTATTTCTATCGCGGTTTCAGCAGCGACGCCCGCATCCAGACGGTGATGGAGACGGTCCGCCACGATGCCCGCGCCACCGCCATGCTCGGGCACGACATCAAAGTGCTCGAAGTGGAGATGCACACCTTCAACTATTCGACGGGACACGGCGGCACGGCAAGCTATGTTCTCAAAGTGGCCGGCTCAAAAGGCTCCGGCGAGATCAAGGCCGACCTCGACACCAGCGGCGGCAAGGTGAAGATCAAGCGGCTCATGCTCACCGGCGGGAATGGCCGGCGGCTTTACCTGGTCGGCGTTCCACCGCCCAATCCGATGATGGAGGACAGCATTTGACAGCAAGAGGATGGGCATGCCGAAGAGTCTGAGACGCGCGTTTGGCGTCTTGACGGTGCTGGCGGGCGCCGTCCTTTTCGTGTGGTCCTATTGCCCGCTGGTGCTCGACTTCCTCGATTACACCGGCCTTGCCAACACCTGGAACGACACCTGCCCCACGAAGTTCACCAGCAAGGCGCTGTTCGTCTCCGGCATCGTGGTGCTGGTGATCGGCCAGCGCCTGCTCAGCGGCCGCAAGCTGCATACCGGCGAGAAGATGGAATGAGTTCTACACCCCCGGCACCGGCACCGCCACCGCCGGACCGTCGCTCCACACCGCGGTAAGCGGCACGCCGTGCTTGTCGATCATCATGCGCGTGTGTTGATAGCCTTCGGCGACGGCGCGATCGAAGGCTTTCCAATCGAGCGGGCTCAAACCCGGCATCGGCGGCTCATAGATGAAGTCGGCCTGCTCGCGCACCAGCTGGCGCTGCGCTTCCGTGCCCACCGTGCCCGAGCGCATCAGGATGTCGA
>JBJKRM010000128.1:0-7108 GCA_046704685.1 Rhizomicrobium sp. | reverse complement strand
CCCTTGGCGCCGAAACGGCGAAGATCAATGGTATCCGGCGCAGAGGCGCTCGCGGCATAGAACGGCAGCACTGCCAGCCCTGCGCCTGCCAGCAATTGCCGGCGCCCTAGAAGGCCCCATTGGGGGCGTGCGTTTTCGCTCACGATGATGGTCATCCCCGTCTCCCTGTTGGCGACGGCTCTGCGGCCGCGCGTTATCGCTCACTTTGCAGAGATAAACGATCAAATGCAATCGAGATCGCTTGCGGCCGAAAGGGCTGGGCTAGAAATCCACCGTAATCAATTCGACTCCGCCGGCTTCGATCATTTTGGCCGAGGCGTCGTCGATGTTCTTGTCGGTGATCAGGGTGTGCACCCGTGCCAGTTCGCACAATTGGTGCGCGGCCGAGGCCGTGAACTTGCTGGAATCGACCAATGCGATCAGCTGGTCGGCGAGGTTGAGCAGTTTGCGCTCCGCTTGCACCAGGATGATGTCGCTTTGCATCAGTCCGTGGCGGGTCACGGCGGCGGCGCCGATGAACATGCGGCTGGCATGGAAGGTGCGCGTGGTGGCGTCCACGAAGGGATCGAGCACGATGTTCTGTTCCCGGAATACCACGCCGCCGGGGATCGACACGCCGGTATTGGGTTGCTGCAACAGCGCGCTGACGATGTGCAGCGAATTGGTCAGCACCTGCAGCTTCAAGGATTCCAGATGCGAGCACATCTGCAAGGTGGTGGAGCCGCCGTCGATGATCACCGCTTCACCGGGCCGGCACAGTTCCGCCGCAGCTTTGCCGATGGCCTCCTTGGCGGAACGGTTGCGGTTGACGTTCTCGTGGAAGGGCACGCCTTGGAGATGGAAACCGCTTCCGTCGTCGTCCGCGCCGATCTGCGCTCCGCCGCGCACCCGCTTGAGCTTGCCGGCCTCCTGCAACCGCTCCAGGTCCCGGCGCAAGGTCGCCGCCGAAGCCGAAAGTCGCCGCGACAGCTCGCGGAACGAGACGAAACGCTGTTCCTCGAGCAGGTTCAGAATAACCCTATCTCGCTCAGCTGCGTGCATGCCCGACTCATGAATCCATGTTTGAAACGCCAGGATTATACAGTTTCGCGCAACCGGCGCTATCATGCCGGACTGGTTGAGGCATCATATTCAGGCCGTGGCCGGTGCTTTCCATCAAATGATTCCAGCTGCCGCGCCGGCCCTCTTGCGTTCACCGGCCTTTTGGGCCCGGTAGCCGGACTCACGGAACATGGCGATCGGATCGGCCGCACCACCGGCTTCCACCCGCGCCAATGCCAGAATGGGCGAGACGTCGACGTTGTAGGCGCGCCGCAGCACCTGGAACGCCATCATCACGTCATTGCTTTCGCGCGAGGCGTTTAATTCGGCACGATCCACCAGCAGAGCGCGGGCATAGGCGCCGGCGATTGCTTCCGCCGCGGCGGTCAGGCTTTCGATCGGATCGGTCAGGTTGTGGGATTCGTCGATCATGTAGGCCGGGTGGAAGGCCTTGGGATTGCGCCGCTCGGCTTCCACAAGCTCATTGAAGATCAGGAACAGCCTGTGCGGATTGATCGCGCCGGCGTCGAGATCGTCGTCGCCGTATTTCGAGTCGTTGAAGTGGAAACCGCCGAGCTTGCCGGCGCGATCGAGCATCGAGACGATCTGCTCGATGTTGACGTTGGGCGCATGATGGCCGAGGTCCACCAGGCAGAACGCCTTGGGGCCCAGTTCGCTCGCCGCCATCAGGTTGATGCCCCAGTCGGCGATCACCGTCGAGTAGAAGGCCGGCTCGCACAGCTTGTGCTCGATCAGCATGCGCCAGTTCTGCGGCAAGGCGGCATAGATCTGCTTGGCCGAGTCCATGTAGCGGTCCATGGAATCGCGGAAGCTCTGCTGGCCCGGGAAATTGGTGCCGTCGCCGATCCACACCGTCAGGGCCTCGGCGCCGAGTTTCTTGCCGATTTCGATGCATTCGATGTTGTGTTGCACCGCCAGGGCGCGGGCCTTGGCGTCCGTTGCGGTCAGGCTGCCGAATTTGTAGGTCGCCTTCTGTCCGGGCTGGTCCTGGAAGGTGTTGGAGTTCACCGCATCGAAGCCAATGCCGAGCCCATCGGCTTCCTGCTTGAGGGCCGTGTAGTCATCGCAGAGATCCCACGGGAAGTGGGTGGAGACCCGCGGAGTGATGCGGCACAGTTGCTGCACCACGGCGCAATCGGACAGGCGTTCGCTGAGATTGGTCGGCTCGCCGGGGATAGGGAAGCGGCCGAAACGGGTGCCGCCGGTGGTCAGTCCCCAGCTCGGGACCGCCACCGAGAAGTTCGCGATCTTGCGCTTGATGTCGTCGATGGCGATGCCGCGGCGGGCTAGCGTGCGCCCCAGCGCATCGTAATCGGCTTTCAGTCCGTCAAGGCGTTTGCCGTTGTGAAGTTCAACGCGGTCCTGCGGCAGTGGCGTGGCCATTTCTTCCCTCGTTTTGTTGTCCGGCTTCGGCCGTTTTCGTTTCCGGCACGATACGGCGGGACGAAGGCTCGTTCAATCAGAAACGGCCAAAAACGGTCAAAATGCACCGCCGTTCATTCGGGGATGCCCTTTCCCGAATGCCTGCCGGCTATTTGCCCGTGTTTTTGCGCGCTGGCGGGGCGTGGATGCAGTTGCCGTGCACGGCATGTGCGGCCTCCATCCAGGCCTCGGCGAAGGTGGGGTGGGCGGTGATGGTGCGCCCGAACTCCCCGGTCGTCAGTTCCGAACGGATCGCCGTGGTCGCGATGGCGATCAGCTCGGTCGCATGCGCGCCCACCACCGCGGCACCCAGCAACTGGTCGGTCTCGGCGTCGGCGATCCACTTCACGAAGCCGCCGGTTTCGCCGGCGGCCAGCGCCTTTCCCAAGGCCGCGAAACGGAACTTGCCGGTTTTGATGGCACGGCCCGTCTTCTTAGCCTCGTCTTCGCACAATCCCACCGTGGCGATCTCCGGCATGGTGAAGATCACGCTCGGCACCAGGGTCTCGTGCTTCTTCGGCTTGCCGCCGACCGCGTTCTCCGCCGCCGTGACCGCCTGGCTGGTGGCGAAATGGGCGAGCTGGATCTTTCCGGTGACGTCGCCGATGGCGAAAATGGTGGCTGCCTTGGTGCGGCAATAGTCGTCGGCTTCGATGAAACCCTTGTCGCTGAGCGCTAGGCCGGCCGCCTCGACATTCAGCCCGTCCGTGACCGGCTTGCGGCCGACGGCGCACAGCAGCATCTCGGCGTTCACGGTTTCTTTGCCCGCCTTGCCGCTGACACCCTTGGCGTCGGCCTTGACGCCTTCCAGCGCTGCACCGGTCAGAATGCGAATGCCGAGCTTTTTTTCCATATGGCTGCGCACGTCGCGGCGCACATCCGCGTCGGCCAGCATCAGGATGTCGTCGAGCAGCTCGACGATTGTCACCTTCACGCCCAGTGCCGCCGCCATGCAGGCCAATTCGCAGCCGATATAGCCGCCGCCCAGGACGATCAGACTGGCCGGCAAGGTCTCCAGATCCAGGAACCCGCGGCTTTCGACCACGCGCGGGCTCTTGGGCAGGAAGCCTGGCATCACCGAGGTCGAACCGGTGGCGATGATCACCTTCTTGGCGCCGATCGTCTCGCCGCCGCTGATGGCGATGGTGTTGCGGTCCTTGAACGAGGCGGTGCCGGCAAACTGCTTGACGCCATTGGCGGTCAGCAACTGCTTCACGCCGCCGTTCAACTGCGCAACCACCTTGTTCTTGTGCGCGGCCATGGCGGCGTAGTTCACCGAGGCGCCTTTCACCACGACACCCAGCGCTTCGGCGTCCTTGATGCGGGTGAAGGTGTCGGCGGCGGCAATCAGCGCCTTGGTCGGGATGCAGCCCCAATTGAGGCAGGTGCCGCCGGGTTTTTCCTTCTCGATGATGGCGACCGACGCGCCGAGTTGGGCAGCACGGATCGCCGCCGGGTAGCCGCCCGGTGCCGCAGCGATCACGAGGACGTCAAAGACTTCCATGTTTCCGTATCCTCGAGTTTCTTCTTGATGGCATTGGCAAAGCGCGCCGCCATGGCGCCGTCGATCAGGCGGTGATCGGACGACAGCGTCATCTTCATCATCGAGCGGATCACCACAGCGCCGTTCCGCGCCACCGGTTTGTCGATCACGCTGGAGACCGCCAGGATCGCGCTCTCGCCGGGATTGATGATGGCGGTGAAGTTCTCGACGTCCAGCATGCCCATGTTCGAGATGGTGAAGGTCGATCCGCTCATCTCGTCGGGCGCGAGCTTTCCGGCGCGCGCCTTGGCGAACAGCTCTTTCGATCGCGTGCTCAACTCGGCCATGCTGAGCGCATCGGCGTCGAACACCACCGGCACCACCAGGCCTTCCTCGATCGACACCGCCAGTCCCAGATTCACCCGGCTGGACCAGCGCGTGGACTTGCCGTCGGTGGAACTGTTCACGGCCGGGAAGTCCTTGAGGCAGTCGATTGCCGCCTGCGCGATGAAGTCTGTCACCGTGTACCCGGCGCCGCCCGCCTTCAGCGTGGTGCGATAGGCCACCAGATCCGTCATATCGACTTCGACGGTGACGTAGAAATGCGGTGCGGTGTTCACGCTCTGCGTCAGCCGTGCGGCGATCACCTGACGCATCTTCGACATCGCCACGGGCTTCTCGGCCACCGCGCGCTCGACATCGGCGATGGTGATCCGCCCTTCGGCACGGATCGCCAGGAGATCAAGCCCTTCTTTCGCTGCCAGAGCTTTGGCCGCCGGCGAGATCGTCAGACGGTCGTAACCCTGGCTCGCGAGATAGGCTTTCACATCCTTTTCGATGATGCGGCCGTCAGGGCCTGTGCCCTTGACCGGTCTGGGATCGATCACCGAGGCGCGCGCCAGCGCCGCGGCACGCGGGCTGATGCGGAAAAGGTCCGGCGCCGGAGCGGGGGGCGCTACCGGCGCCGGTGCGACCGTCACTGGAGGCGCCGGGGGCGCGGAGGGACGGATGACGGCCGCAGTCTGGGGTTTGGGTTGCGCAGCGGCGGGTGGCGCTGCTGCGGGAATATCGGGGACGGCTTCGCCGGGCTGGCCCAGGAAACCGACAATGCTCTGCACCGGCACACTGACGCCGGTTTTCACGGCGATCTTGATGAGCGTGCCTTGCTCGAAGCTTTCCACCTCCATCACCGATTTGTCGGTCTCGACGGAGAACAGCATGTCGCCCTTGGCGACGGAATCGCCTTCCTTCTTGAACCACTCGACGATGGTGCTCTCTTCGGTCATCTGACCGAATTTGGGCATGATGATTGGCGTTGCCATCGCGGAAGCCCCTTACAGGATCGCGTCGGCGGCGGCGAGGATGTCATCCACGCTCGGCAGGAACGCCGCTTCCAGGATATGGGATTGCGGCGCGATGCCGTTCTTGGCGCCGACGCGCTTCACCGGCGCATCGAGATAATCGAACGCCACGTCCTGGATGGTGGAGGCGATCTCACCGGTGTAGCTGCCGATGTGGATCGCCTGGCTCGCCACCACGCAGCGGCCGGTCTTCTGCACCGATCGGAGAATGGTATCGAGGTCCAGCGGCACCAGGCTGCGAACATCGATCACTTCGGCGGAGACGCCGCGTTCGGCCAGCTTGGCCGCCGCTTTCAGGCAGTCATGCACCAGCGGGCCCCAGGTGACGAAGGTGATGTCGTCGCCGGCGCGCTTCACATCCGCCACGCCCAGCGGCAGCACGAAATCGCCTTCCGGCACCGGCCCTTTCGAGCCGTACAGCGCCTGGGATTCGACGAACAGCACCGGATTGTTGTCGCGGATGGAGGCCTTCAACAGCCCCTTCGCATCGGCCGGCGTGGAGGGATAGACCACATACATGCCGGGGATGTGGCAGAACATCGATTCCAGGGTCTGCGAATGCTGTCCGCCGTACCCCTTGCCGGCGCCCGCCGAGGCGCGGATCACCAGCGGCACTTCGGTCTGGGCGCCGCTCATGTAATGCCATTTGGCCGCCTGGTTGGAGATCTGGTCCGAGGCCATCAGGGCGAAGTCGAAATACATCAGCTCCACCACGGGCCTGAGGCCGTTCATCGCCGCGCCGGTGGCGGTGCCGCAGATGCAGGCTTCCGAGATCGGCGAATTGAACACGCGGTCGCGGCCGAACGATTCAAGCAGCCCTTTGGTGACCTTGAAGGCGCCACCATATTCTGCGACGTCCTCGCCATAGAGCACGACGCGGGAATCACGCGCCATCTCCTCGTCCAGCGCCTCCTTGATGGCGTCCTCGTAGGTAAGCTCGCCGTTGGTGCGTGTGATGGTGTCCGGTGCAAAGGTCTCGCCGCGGGCAAACTCCTTTGGCACCGCCTCGCATTTGGTGTCGGTGTACATGAAGGTGAGCACGTCCTTGGCGTCGGGATCGGCCGCCTCCGCCGCCCGCGTGGCGGCCCGCGCATTGCGCTCGGCGACACGCTGCTCCACCGCCTTGATGCCGGCCGCATCGATCACCCCGGCCTTCGCCAGCTCGGCCTTGTAGGTCTCGATGGCATCCACCGCCTTCCAGGCCGCTTCCTCTTCCTTGGTGCGGTATTCGTTGCGCGGATCCGACAGCGAATGGCCCCAATAGCGATAGGTGTCCATCTCCAGCAGCACCGGGCCCTTGCCTTCGCGGCACAGCTTTCCGGCTCGCATCACCGCGTCACGCACCGCCAGTACGCTCATGCCGTTGACGATCTCGGCATGCATGTTGTTCTCGGCAAAGCCGGCGGCGCGGCGCGCCATGTGCTGGATGCCCATCACTTCGTCGTCGCTGCGGTGGGTCATGCCGTAGTGGTTGTTGCACACCAGGAAGATCACCGGCAGGCCGAAGCTGTGGTTGTTGGAATAGTGGTTGGTGAACTGCTGCATGGTGGCGAAGTTGAGGGCCTCCAGCACCACGCCATTGGCATAGGCGCCGTCGCCGGCGAAGCAGCACACCACATTGCCGCGATCGAAATAGCGGTTGGCCACGGCCGCGCCGGTGGCAATCGGCACGCCGCCGCCGACGATGGCGTTGGCGCCGAGATGACCGACGGTGAAATCGGCGATGTGCATGGAGCCGCCGCGGCCGCGGCAATAGCCATCGTCCTTGCCGAACAGTTCG
>JBJKRM010000127.1:0-4753 GCA_046704685.1 Rhizomicrobium sp. | reverse complement strand
AACCGGTGCTGCGCCAATCGCAGCGCATGGCGGCCTATGCGGCGGTGCTGAATGCGTTGAAGGCGCGTGGCCTTGTTTAACCCTGCTTCTGCACCCGCCAGGAGATTGCCGAGGAGATCGCGCGAGCGGTGGCCGCTCCTCATGGCCCTGACGGACCGCATTATCCCGGCACCTGCCGGCAATTGGGCAAGGCCGAGGTCGACGAGAAAATCGCGGCGGGCGTGCCGTTCGCGCTGCGTCTGCACGGCGCCAAAGCGGCGGCCGAGACCGGCGCGCTCAGTTTCGAGGAGCAAGGATCGGGCCCCAACGGCGAGCACGGCACGATGGCCGTCGATCCGCTGTGCTTCGGCGACATTGTGCTGGCGCGCAAGGACACGCCGGCGTCCTATCATCTCGCTGTGGTGGTCGATGACGCCTTTCAGGGCGTGACCCTGGTGACCCGCGGCCATGACCTGTTCGCGGCGGCGCACATCCAGCGCGTGCTGCAGGCATTGCTCGGCCTGCCACAGCCCGCTTATGCACATCACCGGCTGATCCTGGACGGCACCGGCAAGAAGTTTTCCAAGCGCGACCAGGCGGTGACGCTGCGCGCCTTGCGCCAAGCGGGGATCACGCCGCAGGCGATCCGCGCCGGCTTTCAGGATGTGGCGTCGCTGGCGGCGATGATCGCCCGCAGATAATCCAGGTAGTCTTCGTAGGCTCTGTTGCCTTGCTTGGTCAGGCTGACGCGGGTGCGCGGCTTCTTGGCGACAAAGTCTTTTTGCACGCTGATATAGCCGGCTTCTTCCAGCGTCGTGATATGGGCGCCGAGATTGCCTTCCGTCGCCCCAACGATCGTTCTTAGGCGGACGAACTCAATCGGGTCGCTGGGCGGCAGGGGCTTGAGTGCCGCCATGATCTTGAGGCGTACCGGTTGATGGATGATCGGATCGGGTTGTTCCATCGTCATACCTTGCGGAACCACAGCCCAGTCAGGATCATCGAGCCGCCGCCGACGACCGCAAACCAGAAGAAAACCCAGTCGATGTAGAAGAAACCGATCAGCGTCAAGGTTACGACGGCGATTCCCGAGATCACATAACGCAGGCCGCGCCAAAGCCCGATGACCATGTAAGCGCATCCGGTGATCAGGGCGGGATAGGCGCAGAGCTGCCGGCCGAGATGCGGCTTCATGATGGCATAGGTGGCGAACACGAAGAACAGGATGACAGCCCACAGCGCCACCATGCGCCACGCGTGGCGGTCAACCGCCGTGTTATATGCTTTGTAGCAACGGCCCAAAATCAAGCCGCCGCTGATGCCAATCAGGATCAGCACCGCCCACAGCGGATCGGCGTATCGCGGGAACAGGCCGGTGCCGCCATAGCCGATCACCCAGATGATGCCCCACATGATCAGGTGCGGCGACGAGCGATGATAGAAGTAGGCCTGCGCACTGCGCCGGCCGGCTTGTTCGGCTTGCGACAGGGATTCCGCGGCCTCTTGCGATGACAGCGACATGGGGACGGTCTCTGCTTTGTTTGTTGCAGAATACTCTATATGGCAGAGTATTCTGAGTCAAGCATCACAGGCGGGTTCCTAAGCCTTTGTTTTACCAGTTATTCAGGCCCTGGAAATGGGCAAAACCCGCGGTGCGGGCCCAGTGCGCCCACTCGGTCCTGAGGCGCGCGGTGAGAACGGGGCTGCCGGCCCCCTGGCCCAGGCCGTAGATCACCAAGGCCCGGCAACCACGATAGAGCGTGCGGTCGGGGGCGGGCAGGTGGTCGCCGCGGATCAGGCGGGCGTAATCGGAATCCTCAATGCCGTCGCTGGCCAGGATGATGGTGGTGGGCATGCCGCCGCAGCCCACCGCCCGGGTGATATTGTCGAGGAAGGCGACGATGTTGGTTTTCTGCTGCGCCTTCCAACGGCCGCTGGCGACCAGCCGCGGCGTGCTGGCAATCAACCGGCGCACTTCCAAGGCGACCGTTTCCGGCCGGGCGCGCGTCGAGATCACGGTGTCATAGGCCCAGGTGTTGGAGTTGGGATCGTAGTTGCCGAAGGTGCGGATGTGCACTTCGGAGGCAAACCCCAGCCTGGCGATGATCTCCGCCACGCGCTCGCCGACCCGCGCCGCGAAAGCGGGATCGTCGACCAGCGGATTGGATTTCGACAGGTCGAGTCCGATGATCACCCGCTCGGGATGCAGCGTGTTCTGATCGAAGGACGCCGTGTTTTCGCTCGCCTGCATCGCCAGCGCGCCACCGCAGACCAGCGCTGCAGCCGTCGCCACTGCCAGGAAAATCCCCCGCATCACGTCCCCCTTCAAGCCCTCCTGTCAGCATGCTCCAGGAGGTGGAGAAGCGCAAAGTCCTTCTTGCGGTGCTTGTAATCGTTGGCGATGTGACAGTTGCGGACGTTGTTCTCCACCGTCTGCATATAGAGCGCGGCCACCGTGGTGACGATGAAGAACACCACGCTGGCAAAGGCCAGCCAGAACCAGGAATCGGCATGGGCGAGCGAGGCCTTCGACAGCTTCGGCAGGCCCAGTGACACGCCGTCATTGGCATCGGCGGCGATCGGCGGCGCGGCCGTCATGGCGGCGCTCCGCACGCCGGTGTTGGAGGCAAACAGCTGCTCGATGGCATTGGGCGGCGTGGCCTGGTGCTGCACCTGCTGCGCCGGCGACGTGCCACCGTCCATGTTGTTGTAGGCGACGAGATAGCCGAGACCGCTGATCATCACCAGGGCCAGGATGAAGGAGGCGGTGATCATGGTGTTGCGGCCGTAAGCGCCGGTGATCTTGAGCATGAAGTGCACAATCAGCACGGCGAAAACGACCTGCAGACTCTTGAACACCACCGAGGACTGCAGTGAGGCCGGCACCACCATGAACTCGTTGGCCAGCGCCCGCGTCCAGATCTCGCGGATGATGTGATAGTCCACGGACATCGAGAGGCCGACGACGACGACCGCCAGCACCGCGGCGGTGATGTAGAGCGGCTTGTAGTGGGCCACCTGGCGGCTCTTTTCCAGATTGCGCGCGATGATGGCCGCATCGTCCGCGTCGCGGTCGTTGAGCAGGCGCGCCGGCCTGGGCGCTTCTTCCTCGTCACCCGCTTTCTTGCGGTGGTCCAGGATCTGGGCGAGACGACTCTTGCTTCTCTGGTTGCGGGCGGCGACGCGCTCGCCCTGGCGCACCCAATCGGGCCCCCAACTGGGCTCGTCGACCGGCGTCTTGAGGCGCTCCACCAGCTGCGCCTTGAGGCGCGCCCGCATCACAGGCGTCATCGCCTCCATATCGGCCAGCGACTTGGCTTCCTGATTGAATTCCTCCGGCGACAGACCATGCAGGAGGTCGTGGGAGAGGGCTTGGCGGGTCCCGGCAGTTCTGGCCATGACATTCCCCCGTTGATACACTTCCACGAGAAGGGACGCCTCGCAGACATAGTAAACAGCGGGTTTCCGGCCGCTTTTGGGCTTACTGCGACCGATTTGCGGCAAAATCTGGCACCCTGCCACAATTTCGGGGAGGCAGTTGGGATGCGAATTCTCACCATTGCATTGCTGCTTGCCGTTACGGTTTCGGCGCAGGCAGCACCCAAAGACGACATGCTCGCCACCGACCGGGCCTTTTCCACCATGAGCCAAGCCCAAGGCGCCCATGCCGCGTTTCTGGCCTACATGACCGACGACGCGCGCGTCTTCGAGGGCGACCACCCCCCGATCATCGGCAAAAAAGCGCTGGCGGCGTTCTATGCGTCTGTCGAAGCGGCGAATCCCAATTACAAGAAACAAAAGTTGGAATGGACGCCGGTCGAGGCGGAGGCTTCGCCGGACGGCGGGTTGGGCTGGACGCGCGGCACCTGGATCTTCACGGTGCCCAAGCCGGACGGTACAACTGTGAAGGTCACAGGGTATTACGTCACGGAGTGGCGCCGGCAGCCCGATGGTCGCTATAAGTTCTGTCTCGACACGGGTGGTGTCGACAAGCATTAAAGGGAGCCGATGCCGCACGCTTTGGACAAACTCTACGAAACAGTCGCATCGCGCCGCGGCGGCGATCCGGAGAAATCCTATACCGCCAAGCTTCTGAATGCCGGGGTCGAGCGCTGCGCCAAGAAATTCGGCGAAGAAGCGGTGGAAACCGTACTGGCCGCCGCGAGCGGCGACAAGGCGGCGCTGGTGTCCGAATCGGCCGACACGCTCTATCATCTTCTGGTGTTGTGGGCGGCGTGCGGCGTTGAGCCGGATCAGGTCTATCAGACGCTCGCCGCGCGCGAGAGCCGGTCCGGATTGGAGGAGAAGGCCTCCCGTTCCTAATCGATGCGCATTCTGATCACACGTCCCAAGGAAGATGCGGCGCGCTTTGCGGAGCTTTTGCAGGCGCGCGGCCATGAACCGCTTTGCGCCTCCCTGTTGTCGGTGCGGTTCTTCGACGGGCCCGAGCTGACCTTCGAGAATGTCAGCGCCATCCTGGCCACCAGCGCCAATGGTGTGCGCGCCTTCGCGCGGCGCGCGGCACGGCGCGACCTCACCATCCTGGCGGTCGGGCCGCAGACGGCCGATACGGCGCGAGCCGCCGGCTTCGAGCGGGTCGAATGTGCCGACGGCGATGCCTCCACCCTGGCCGAAGCGGTGCTGCGCTGGGTCAAGCCGCAGGACGGTGTGCTGCTGCATGCCGCCAGCGCCGACAATGAGGGACGCCTCAAAGTGCTGCTGGCGGAAGAGGGCTACACGGTCGACGTTGTGCTGCTCTACGAGGTGATCGCGG
>JBJKRM010000126.1:0-3226 GCA_046704685.1 Rhizomicrobium sp. | reverse complement strand
CGGTCATCATGCCGGCCCAGTACATCAAGATTGCCGCGCCCGCAGGCTTGATGAGCGTGGTCGACAACCTTCTGCTGTTCCGTTGCGTGCAGATCGTCCGCCGTCTGATGTCCAAGAACCGCGCGGTCGGTGTTTTCTGCAACATTTCCGGCGACACCCTACGCGATGCCGAATTCTTCCCGCAGTTCGTGGAGTACATGCAGCACAACCGCGATCTGTCGAGCCAGATGGTGTTCGAGTTCTCCCAAGACGCCGTGCTGAAAGCTGGCCGCGAAGGCGAGGCCAATCTGAAGCGTCTCGCCGACATCGGCTATTCCTTGTCGATGGACAACATCAAGACACTGGCACTTGATTTCGGCAAGTTGAAGGCCAGCGGCTTTCATTACCTGAAGGTGCGTGCCGAAACGCTGACCAAGGGCATGGATGCCGCTCGCGCTGCCGTCGCCGCGGAGGACTTCAAGAGTCTTTTGGCGCGCCACGGTCTGAATCTGATCGCCGAGCGTGTCGAAGACGAGAAGACGGTTGTCCAGCTCCTGGATTACGGTGTCGACTTTGCTCAGGGCTATCTGTTCGGCGAGCCCCGCGCGGTACGTGGTGATGCGATCAGGGAGATCGAAAAGCCAACTGCGCCGGTCATCCCGCTGCGGCGCACGGCCTGATTCTGCGGCCGTCTGACCGGTCCGGGGTCGCCGGACCGCCGTCCTGGAGGGTTGTTGGTAGGCGCCCATTGCACAGCCGCGAAACTTCCCGCTATAGCGAACAGGTAGGCTCCTCTCCTTGCGGAATCCCTTGTACGAATGAACGGTACGGCTGACATCATCTCCGGTCTAGGTGAGATTGCGGGCGACTATGACGCGCTCGTCTGCGACGTATGGGGCGTGCTGCATAATGGTGTGCATGCCTTTCCGCCGGCGGTTGATGCCTTGCGCCGGTTCCGTGCCGAACGCGGCAAGGTGCTGCTGTTGACCAACGCTCCGCGGCCGCCGCACTGCATCGAGCCGCAGTTGCGCCAGTTCGGTGTTCCGGCGGACTGCTATGATGCCGTCGTAACCTCGGGCGGTGCCGCGCGGGCCGATTTGGCGCGCCGAGGTCGGGTGCGCATCCTGCATTTGGGGCCTGACCGCGATCAGCCGCTGTTCGAGGGGTTGGATGTCGAAATGGCTGAACCGGAGGCCGCCGAGCTTATCCTCTGCACGGGCCTGTTCGACGACGACAATGAAACCCCCGAACATTATCAGGATATCCTGGATAAGGCCTTGTCCCGCCAATTGCCTATGATCTGTGCGAATCCGGATGTTCTGGTTCAACGCGGCGATAAACTGGTGCACTGTGCTGGTAGCGTGGCTCGTTTTTACGAGGAACTTGGCGGCAGAGTGGCTTATTACGGCAAACCGCATGCCCCCATATATGCGGCGGCGATGGAGGCGGCTGGAAATCCGGCACGTCCGTTGGTGATCGGCGACGGCTTGGCGACGGACATCCGCGGCGCCAATCTGATGGGGTATGATGCGTTGTTCGTTGTCGACGGGATTCACCGTGCGGATGTGGGCGAACTCACGCCGGAGAATCTTGATGCATTCCTCACGCCCCGAGGCGTTCACGCCCGCGCCGCCATTGCGGCTCTCAGCTGGTAGCATTGCCGGGAGACTCTGCCGACCATGACGTACTATATAGACGAACTCAAACCGGGAATGTCCGAGAGCTACACCAGGATGGTGAGCGAGCGCGATATCGAGTTGTTCGGTGAAGTCTCCGGAGACTTGAATCCCGTGCATTTCGACGAGGATTTCGCAAAAAAGACCATATTCAAGGGCCGTATCGTTCACGGTGCCCTGACTCTCAGCTTTCTTTCTACCGTTCTCGGCCTGAAGATGCCGGGGCCTGGTACCGTGGTGTTCAATTTAGCGATCGCCTTTAAGGCACCGGTGCGTATCGGTGATACGGTCACGGCGCTGGTTACGGTGCGCGAACGGGTGGGAACGCGGCGTGCGATTTTCGACTGCGTCTGCAAGGTTGGTGAAACAGTTGTGGCAGAGGGCGAGGCCCTCGTCATGGCTCCGGCAAGGCCCAGATGATCGGACCAATGCGGATCTTCCGGCATGTCGCCGACGTCCCGTCCGAATACAAGGGCGCCGTCGTGGCGATCGGCAATTTCGACGGTGTGCATCTTGGCCACCGCGCGCTGATCAATCAGGCCCTGAAGCATGCCGATGCCCGCCGGTCGCCTTGTGCGGTGTTATGCTTCGAGCCGTCCTCGCGGGAATTCTTCCAGCCTGGCGCCGAGCCATTCCGTCTCACGCCTTTCCGCTCCAAGGCGCACATGATCGGCGCGCTCGGAGCTGATGCTATGTTTGCGCTCGCCTTTGACGCCGAGCTGTCCCACAAGACCCCCCAGGAGTTTGTGCTGGATCTTCTTGTCAAGGGCCTCGAAGTCGGCTGTGTGGTAGTGGGATCCGATTTTCGCTTCGGTCACGGCCGTTCCGGCGACGGCACCGTGCTGCGTTATATGGGCGAGATGGAAGGTTTCGGTGTCGACATCTTCCCCACCGTGATGGCCGGTTGCGAAGAGAAGATTTCGTCGACGCTGATCCGAACCCTCCTCAAGCAGGGTCGGCCAGACGATGCCGCCCGCCTGCTGGGCCATCCCTTTGTCATTGAGGGCAGGGTGGAACATGGCGAGCGTCGCGGCCGCACGCTGGGCTTCCCCACCACCAACATGCAACTCGACGGTTACATCCGGCCCGCCTTCGGCATCTATGCCGTGCGTGTCTCGGTGCTGAAGGAGGATGTGGTGGTCGCCCGCTACGACGGGGTGTCCAATCTCGGCGTTCGTCCCATGTACCTGGCGAGCGAGCCGCTTCTGGAGACCCATCTGTTCAATTTCGACGGTGATCTCTACGGCATGCACTTGGCTGTGGAGCTGGTCGCCTATCTCCGCCCGGAGGCCATGTTTGGCTCGGTTCAGGAGCTGCAGGCCCAGATCGGCCAGGATGTGGGACAGGCCAAGGCGATTCTGGCCCGCAAGTGACCCCTGGCACCGCCGGCCCGGGCGGTTACGCCCCGCCGCTGGACCCGCGGAGGTCCGGCTGTTAGAAGGGCGTTTTCCGAGGTAAAGGCGGGAAATCATGTTGGGAATCCGGCAGGTGGCGCGAATTCGTCACCCGGCTCCGTGAGGCCACGGAGACCGGGAACCCGTGAGCTCAACCCACACCGCCAAGGTCCAAGA
>JBJKRM010000125.1:0-3408 GCA_046704685.1 Rhizomicrobium sp. | reverse complement strand
GCGGCCGCGGAGCAGGAAGCCGAAGAGGAGTGACGGCTTTTCACCTCCCCCTTGCGGGGAGGTCGACGGCGTAAGCCGTCGGGTGGGGGTAAATGCCCCACGAGACCGCTCCCTCACCCGGAATTTCCTCGCGCCTAAATCATCCGGAGCGCACGAAGGCGCGGTGCGCGCTCGGAAATTTCGACCTCCCCGCAAGGGGGAGGTTAAAGACTTTTGACCCTTCCTCCTGCCCGTGCCATTACCTCCCAATCGGGAGACTCTCATGCACGACATCAAGCTGATCCGCGACAATCGCGATGCCTTCGCGGCCGCTTTGGCGCGCCGCCCCGCCTTTGCCGAACAGGCCGGCACGGTGGCCGACCAGATTCTGGAGCTCGACGCCAAATGGCGCGGCGCCAAGACCTCGTTCGAGCAGCATCGGGCGCGGCAGAACGAAGCCTCGCGGGCCATCGGACAGGCCAAGAAGAACAAGGACGAGGCCCAGGCCAAGGCGCTGCTGGACGAGGTCGCCAGCCTGAAAGCCGCCATCCAGGCAGATCAGGACGCAGAGCGGAAATACGAAGAGGACTTGCGGCAGAAGCTGGCGGTGCTGCCCAATCTGCCGGCCGCTGACGTGCCGTCCGGCGCCGACGAGGACGCCAATGTCGAAGTGAATGCCCGGCGCTTCGGATCGACGCCGCGCCTCGCCTTCAAGCCCAAGGAGCATTTCGAACTCGGCGAAGCGCTGGGCCTGATGGATTTCGAACGCGCCACCAAGGTGTCGGGTGCGCGCTTCGTCTATCTGAAAGGCGCGTTGGCCAAACTCGAACGGGCGCTTGGCATGTTCATGCTCGATTTGCAGACGGGCACCAACGGCTACACCGAAGTCGTGCCGCCGCTGATGGTCACGGATGAGGCCGCCTTTGGAACTGGACAACTGCCTAAGTTCGAAGAAGACCTCTTTGGCACGGAAAACGCAGAGGCCGCGATTCAAAGGATTACGACCGCGTACCGTTGGGCACAAGCTGAGATGGTGCACACTGGACGCGGCGTGTTGGATAACCAAGTCGGTGGCCTCGTGATGTCGCCAACTCCAGAAGGCGAAGCTCTGCTTGAGTTCAACAGGATATTTCGCGAGCAATTGGCGTCGTATGGTCGCCCGGATCGTCGTTGGCTCATCCCCACCGCCGAAGTGCCGCTGACCAATCTGGTGCGCGAGGAAATCCTCGACGAAGACAAGCTGCCGATGCGCGTCACCGCCTGGACGCCGTGTTTCCGCGCCGAAGCGGGCGCCGCCGGCAAGGACACCCGCGGCATGATCCGCCAGCATCAGTTCTCCAAAGTGGAGCTGGTTTCCATCACCACCCCGGAACAGTCCATCGCCGAGCATGAGCGCATGACCGATTGCGCCCAGGAGGTGCTGAAGCGCCTCGAGCTGCCGCATCGCGTCGTCACCCTGTGCACCGGCGACATGGGCTTCGGGGCGCAGAAGACCTACGACATCGAAGTCTGGCTGCCGGGCCAGGACCGCTTCCGCGAGATTTCCTCCTGCTCGAATTGCGGGGAATTCCAGGCCCGCCGCATGAACGCGCGCTACCGGCCCAAGGAGGGCAAGGGCAACCGCCTCGTCCACACCCTGAACGGGTCGGGGCTGGCCGTCGGCCGTACCCTGATCGCGGTGCTGGAGAACTACCAGGAAGCCGATGGCTCGATTCGCGTACCGGAGGCGTTACAGCCCTATATGGGTATGAAGAAGATCGAGAAGAATGTCTGAGAAAAAGTTGCGTATCCTGGTCACCAATGACGACGGCATCCGCTCCAAAGGGCTGGAGGTGCTGGAAACCATCGCGCGCACGCTCTCCGACGACGTCTGGATCGTGGCGCCGGAAACCGAGCAGTCGGGTGCCTCGCATTCGCTGACGCTGACCATGCCGCTGCGCCTGCGCAAGATCGACGACCGGCACTTCGCCATCACCGGCACGCCGACCGATTGCGTGATGATGGCCAGCGCCCATCTGATGAAGGACCACGGGCCCGATCTCGTGCTGTCGGGCGTCAACCGCGGCGTCAACGCCGCCGACGACGTGACCTATTCGGGCACCATTGCCGGTGCCATGGAGGGCTGTGCCCTCGGCATTCCCTCCATCGCCCTCAGCCAGGCCTTCAACTATCGCGAACGCCGCGAGGTGCACTGGGACTGCGCCGCCATGCACGGCCCCGACGTGGTCAAGAAGCTGGTCGCGATGGGCTGGCCCAAGGACGTCTTGATGAACGTGAACTTCCCCGACTGCGCGCCCGATGAAGTCACCGGCGTGGAGGTTGTCGCTCAGGGCGTGCGCGAGCTGCAGGGCATCACCATCGACCGGCGCATCCACATGCGCGATAATCCCTATTTCTGGATCGGCTTCCGGCGCGAGCGCTTCAGCGCCAAGCAGGGCACCGATCTGGGGGCGTTGAGCGTCAAGAAGATCTCGGTCACACCGCTGCAGCTCAACCTGACGGACTGGAAGGTGATGCAGTCGATGAAGCAGGCCATCGACACGACATTCAAGCCGGAGGCCGAGCCGAGCGAGGATACGGAGGCGGCGCTGATCTCCGCCAAGGAGCGCACACCGTAAGGGGGGCCATGTCGGATCAGGACACCCGACCGATCGAATTGGTGATGGCGCTGCGCAAGCAGGGGATCATCGACGCGCGCGTTCTCTCGGCCATCGAGCGCACGCCGCGCGAGGTGTTCGTCGAGGAGCCGTTCCGCCACGAGGCCTATGCCAACACCGCCTTGCCGATCGCCTGTGGCCAGACCATCAGCCAGCCCTATGTGGTGGCGCTGTCGACCGAGGCCCTGGAAGTCGGCCCCCAGATGCGGGTACTCGAGATCGGCACCGGTTCCGGCTACCAATCGGCGGTGTTGTCGCAATTATGCCGGCGCGTTTACTCGATCGAGCGCCACCGCCCCCTACATCTTGAGGCCGGGCGGCGCTTCAAAGCACTACGGATAGACAACATCGCCACCAAGTATGGCGACGGATTCAAAGGATGGCCGGAACAAGCGCCATTCGACCGCATTCTGTTCACCGCCGCGGTGGCCGAGATACCAGATGTTGTGCTCGACCAGCTCAAGCCTGGCGGCATCCTGGTGGCGCCGGTGGGCCAGACGGCCGGCGCCGATTTGGAAAGTTTTTCTCAACTTTTAACAAAGATGATCCGAACTGAGACAGGTTGGAAGCAAGAGGCGCTGATTCCGGTCGTGTTTGTCCCGATGGTTCCGGGGCTGCCGCAGGACTCGCGAGAAGCCTATGACGGTTCGGAGAGGAAGAAGTGAGCGCCGCGTCCTGGCCATCGCCGTTGCGCTGATCGCCCCTTTGCTCCTCACCGGTTGCGCCACGCCGCTCACCCATTTCAATTGGGACACGCAAAGCGCCATCAGGC